>NZ_VMMI01000034.1:0-11630 GCF_013277125.1 Streptococcus sp. 4094
TTTTCGAAGAGTATAAATTTAAGTTACTGCTGTTATTCTTAGAGTCACGTGTTTCAATACAATACTCTTTAAGCGTATTTAAATTGGTTTTATACTAAAGCATTGATCATCGTTAATGAAAAATAGAAAAATCTCTAATAAAATTAAAAAATACTCATTCAAACTCAATAATTATCAGTTATAATACTTGAATGCTATAAATTTAAATGTTATAATCAGTTAAAGTGTTTACAATCATATAGCAATCTTTTTTAAGATGTTCTTCTCTTAATATTACTAAAAAATTTAAGGGGGGGGCTTTTTATTTGCCCTAATGCTTTAAATCAACACGAATAAAATAAATCAAGGAGGTTGAATCTCATGAAGAGAGGTCAACAAGATTTTAGAACTGAAAGATACCTTCGGTATGGTATTCGTAAGTATAGTTTTGGGGCAGCATCAGTGGCGATTGCGGCTGGTTTGATGTTTCTTGGAACTGGTGCGGTTTCAGCGACAGAAGTAGAAGGAGTTAATGAAACATCTTCAACAACGACTCCAACACTGACCATAGGCGATGAAGGTGCTAATCAAGGTGCTAACTCATCTAAACCCACTACTTATGACGCAGAGCCAGTTTTAACTAGAGATGCTAGTGAAGATACTGCCTCATCCCAAGCTAGCGATGAGAATACCGAAGCAGCGGTAACTGAATCCTCTACAGAAACAGTTGCAGATAAGACGGAACTACAATCGAAAATTTTGACCTTACGTACTGCAATCCAGTCGGCTACTAAGGGGACAGACAGTCTAGCTCTTGACTTTGCTAATCAAACATTGACAAGTGCGCAAGCAGTTTTAGAAGCTAAACCAAGTCAAGAAGAGGTCGCTCAGCAAGTCCAAGCGCTAACAAATGCTATTACTGTAATCGCAGAGGCGTCTAGTCAAGCACAAGCTAATCAAGTCGATACAGCAGAAACAAATCAATCATCTGAAAAAGTAGAGTTAGAAAAGCGAGTGTCAGAGGCGGATGTAACCAATCGTTTAGTAAATAGTTTTTTGGAAAAAGAAGCAAATGATTCAAGCCTTTCTGAAGATGTCAAGAGTGCTATTAGAGCTGCCATAGCCAGCAATGCTGCTAAAATTACAGAAGCAAAGGCTGCTTTAGCAAATGGTGATGCGAGTGCCCAAGCCCTTAACCAATCGATGGCAGAACTGAAGTCATCTATTGAAGCTGTATATGTTACTCTCCGTAAAACAGGCAAAGAAGAATTTTCTGTTTCCTTGGCTGATACGCCTCCTGCCGGTGGTGTAATTGCACAACCAAATGCCAAAGATTATATATCCATTCCGCAGGGGGATGGCACTTATAAGATAGTTTCAACAGCTATAACAGAAGCCTCTGCAACAGGTAAGGATATCTATACCTTTGGTGCAACTGCCGCTACAAGAGGAGATGTCTCAACGGATAGAATCAGTGGAGATATTACGACTCTGGAAGCAGTCGTGTACTCTCACCAACGGACAGGTACCGACACGAATCCTGGCAACTCAGGTCAAGGAAATAATAATAAAGGTCGAATGGATTTTCCTCTAACCAAGGAACAAGCAGAAGCCTTGGCTGCAGAAGCTCCCCTCTGGAAAGGAAAACTCCGTGCAGATGGGTCAACAATTTCAACAGGTAATAATGTAGTTTTTGGTGCAGGAGGAGGATATGAATACCTTGCAACCCACATCTATCACTATGTCTATGAACAAGGTACTGACCGTGTTTATATCGAAAAAATCAAGGGACGATTTAGTGTGACAGAGAAAGCAGCCAAAGCTGGCTGGGAGGTTTCAAAGGTAGAGCCGACAAACTTACCAACAGGTTTAACCTATAATGCAGCTACAGATACTATTCAGGGGAAGATTGTGACAGATGGTCTGGCAAATGGGGTATATGATACGCGGATGTATGTGACCTATACCAATAAACAGACCAATGCTACTGTACGTGCAGTGTACCGAAATCTTCGTGGGGGTTGGATTGGTTGGCAAGATACAACTCCACCAAACATTGGAACCAATGGAGAGGTCTTTGAAGGAAAGGTTGGTAAAAGTAGCTTTACCAATGAACAAGGTCACTCTACAAATAGTATTGATATCCACTACTCAGATACTTCAGGTTCTCGTGCTATGTCTGGCGGTGCTAATGTTAGCTATACGCTAGCAGATGGGACGAATGTTACAGTCCGTAATCAATACGGACCAAGTACTACAGGAATCTCGGGTAATATTGTGACAGCTACTGGAACAGCTCGTGCCGTGGATACAGAGATTCCGGGATTGACCTATGCACTAGATGGTAGTAAACCCTTAACTAGTCCTGACGGTGTGACTACGGGTTATACAGGGAAGGCCTTGATTAGTGGGACTCCAACGGAAGCTGGTATTTATTATGTTACAGCCTATGCTAAGGACTGGAACCAGCCAACAGGTGCAAATGGTTGGACAACCCAGGGGCAAGAAACCCATGCAGGTATCACAGTTAAGGTAGCACCGAAAATTGATGTCCTCAACATTGCTGCATATGGAACAGAAGTCCCAGTGACTATCTCTAAAGGAGCTACCTATGCCAAGGTAACCATGCCTGATGGAAGTGTCACAGCACTTGAAAATAGAGAAGGCAAGTGGTATGTTGCCGCGGAGGGAACTACAAATACAGCAGTGACAGCTGGTGAATTAGTCGGAACAGTTGGTGAACAATTTAAATTAAAAGTTACAAGTGAAATGACAGCAACAGCTGGTGTAAATAAGATATCTGTTTATGCTAAAACAGAAGCTGTTACAGCATCCTTGATGCGTTCATCTGTCACACTCCAAGATAATGATAACTCGTCACATGTTGCAACCTTGAATAAAACAAGTGGACGTTGGGAACTACCAGCTGAATATGCGACTGTTAGAACCGATCACAGAGATGGTACTTATGATGTAACGAATAGAGAAGTTTACACCTCTGTGCAAGCGGATGGCTCTATCAAGTTCTATATTTATGCCTATAACCGTAGTTATGATGCTACAGGAAAGGTTACAGCAGTTAATGATGTGACTCGTAAAGAAACAGTTTATGCGAGAGAAAATACCTTAGCTACAAGAGTTGGGAATGGAACCTATGTAACAGTTTCTTACGATAAAGCTACGAACACATGGTCGTCATCGGATCAGTCAGTAGTGACAGCTAGAAAGACAGATGCTGATCATTGGGAAGTATCTACTTCATCAGGATTTTCTGGTGTGGTTAAGGCTACTACAGCAGAATCAACGGACGAAGCTACGATTATCAATAGAAAACCAACTGTTACTTCGACTTCTTATACAACTAAGATGAATACAACTGTAGACTTAGTAGATCGCAGTTTGGACGGAGTAAGTACGGTAACAACTAATGCTCATGTGACAGTAGCTGATGCAGAAGATGACTCACTTCCATCTACAAGTGATGCTGAGAAAACTTTCAAGACTAGTCACAATACCAAGATAACAACTATTACAGTAACTGATCCAAATGGTGGGGTGGTTGCATCTTACACAAAGACTGGTGATGCTCATAATTACCCAGATGCAACAAGCTTAAAATTGACAGAAGTTGGTGTTTATACGGTTACAGTAGATGTTATGGATAGTAATACTAACCTAGTTGATGAGACAAACGTTGGTGAGACAACAGCAGGGACAGATCATGGTGCAAACACATCCACGGCAAGAACAGTCTACACTATTACTGTTACTCCTCTGGATATAGAGGGTCAACCTACGAAATCATTGGCTATTCAAGGACGTCCACAATCAGGTAACCCAACATTTGAGTTTAAAACAGATACCGAAACTGAGACTGAGAAAGAGACAGAGATTGATCAGGGAACAAAACTCTATAGCCTTGAAGGAGCGATAGATGGCTCTGTAACGGCTACAAAAGATGGTAAGACAATAGGTACTTACAAGATTGATAAAGATACAGGATTGGTCACTTTCACTCCTGAAAAAGACTTTACAGGGGAAGCACCAGCAGTTACAGTACGTTTGACAGTAACATTTGCTAATGATACTACTGGCAACCCACTCACTGCAACTGCGACAGCTACCTACACCCCAACAGTTATTCCAGTAACTCCAAGCTCTGAAGCTTCTAAGACAACTGGGCCGCAAGGACAAGCCCAGACTTCAGTTATTAAGTATGACACTGCAGATACAGACGCTAGCACTGTGAACTTTACTAAAGGTAGTGCTCTGGTTGAAACTGTTGAGAAGTCTGTCGATCTAGATAAAGGAACGGTAACGCTTCTTGATGCCAATGGAGCAGAAACTACAACTGTCACAGTGGCCAATCAAGGTACCTATAGTCTAAACAAAGACACCAACACCATCACCTTCCAACCTCTTTCAAGTTTCGTAGGAAAGGCAACTCCAGTAACAGTTCAAGTGAAGGATGACAACGGAACAGCGACAACAACGACTTACACTCCAACGGTAACAGCTGTGACCATGACATCTGAAGATGCTACATCGACTGGTATTCAAGGGGCTACTCAAAGTGGAACTCCAGAATTTGAAACATCAGATCCATCAGTAACGATTGCAACACGTCAGTTGCTTGATCCATCAACGATGCAACCAACTACTAGTGTTACAATTGCAAATGAAGGAACATACACAATTGAACCAACAACAGGTCTTGTGACCTTCGTACCAGATCCATCATACAAAAAGAAGGGGACAGGTGTTACTGTTCAAGCAACGGACTCAAATGGTGAAACCTCAACCGCTACCTACACTCCGACAGTTACTCCAGTTTCTCTAACGTCGACTGATGTGACATCGAAAGATATTCAAGGGGCAGAACAAGAAGGAACTCCAACCTTTGCCTTGTCAAATGGAGCAGAAGCAACAACGACTATCACAGGCTATAAGCTTGTGGATCCAACTACAGGCCAAGCGACAGATGAAACATCTGTAGTTGTTCAATCAGTTGGTAAGTATACAATTGATTCAACGACAGGTAAAGTAACCTTCCAACCAGATGGTGCGTATAAGGGGACACCAGATGCCATCAAAGTTGAAGCAACTGCGACTGTTAAAAATGCCAAGAATGAAACTGCAAGCATTACGAAAGAAGCTACCTACACCCCAACAGTTATTCCAGTAACACCAAGCTCTGAAGCTTCAGAGACAACTGGACCGCAAGGACAAGCCCAGACTTCAGTTATTAAGTATGACACTGCAGATACAGACGCTAGCACTGTGAACTTTACTAAAGGTAGTGCTATGGTTGAAACTGTTGAGAAGTCTGTCGAGCTAGATAAGGGAACGGTAACGCTTCTTGATGCCGATGGAGCAGAAACTACAACTGTCACAGTGGCAAATCAAGGTACCTACAGTCTAAACAAAGACACCAACACCATCACCTTCCAACCTCTTTCAAGTTTCGTAGGAAAGGCAACTCCAGTAACAGTTCAAGTGAAGGATGCCAACGGAACAATTACAACAACGACTTACACTCCAACGGTAACAGCTGTAACTCCAACAGGTGCTTCATCGGTTACTGAAGGAGCTCGTGGAACTATTCAAACATCTCCTGTAGTATTTGATACGCCAGATCAAGATAATACAACAGTAAACTTTAATAAAGGTCATGAAAAAGTTGAACTTGATAAGTCTACTCTAACATTAATTGATAAAACTGGTAAAGAAGTGAAAGAAGTTGTAGTTCCAGGAGAAGGAACATATGTACTTAAGGATGGAGTCGTTGAATTTACTCCAGAAAAAGATTTCGTAGGCAAGGCAACTCCAGTAACAGTTCAAGTGAAAGACGTCAATGGTAAGGTGGTTTCTGAAACTTATACTCCAACTGTGCGTCCTGTAACGGAGTTTAAAGACACAGATGGGAATGTTGTTTCAGGAAGTACTACAGAAGATGGCAAAGTTGATAAGAAGGACTTCCCAGGTTATAGATTTGTTGAAACTAAAGTTGATAACAAAGGTAATACTACTCATATCTATGAAAAAGTAACAACAACATTTAAGGATAAGGAAGGCAATCTTATTACTGTTGATAAAGATAACAACCCTGTGAAATCAACGGAAAAAGGAGAAATCCCAGCTAAAACGATCCCAGGTTATAAATTCGTAGAAACGAAGAAATTACCAAATGGTGATATTGAGCATATCTATGAAAAAGTAACAACAACATTCAAGGATAAGGAAGGCAATCTTATTACTGTTGATAAAGACAACAACCCTGTGAAATCAACAGAAGAAGGAGAAATCCCAGCTAAAACGATCCCAGGTTATAAATTCGTAGAGACTAAGAAACTTCCAAACGGAGATATCGAACACATCTACGAAAAAGTAAGTACCTTCTTTAAAGATAAAGAAGGCAAAGAGATTCCAAACTATCCAAGTGAGCCAGGTACAGTCGATAAGAAAGACATTCCAGAATACAGATTCGTAGAGACTAAGAAACTTCCAAACGGAGATATCGAACATATCTACGAAAAAGTAACAACTTCATTCAAAGATAAAGAAGGCAACGAGATTCCAAACTATCCAAGTGAGCCAGGTACAGTAGATAAGAAAGATATTCCAGAATACAGATTCGTAGAAACGAAGAAATTACCAAATGGTGATACTGAACATATCTATGAAAAAGTAAGTACCTTCTTCAAAGATAAAGAAGGCAAAGAGATTCCAAACTATCCAAGTGAGCCAGGTACAGTAGATAAGAAAGACATTCCAGAATACAGATTCGTAGAAACGAAGAAATTACCAAATGGTGATACTGAACATATCTACGAAAAAGTAACACCACCAGCTCCTCAACCAAATCCAGGTAAGCAAAATACAACTACTTGGACAGATGAGAATGGAAATCCATTGAAACCAAGTGAGCCAGGTTCTAAAGAACCGGGAACAATTCCAGGTTACGAATATGTGAAGACTGTGACAGATTCAAATGGAAATATCAGACATATCTTCCGCAAAGTTGAGATGCCAACTCCAACACCGGTTGAACCGACTCAACCAGCACAACCGGTAGAGCCAGCAACTCCAGCAATACCTGAACAGCCAGCTAAACCTCAAATGCCAGCAACACCTAAATATGTTGATGGTCAAAAAGAATTGCCTAACACAGGTACAGAAGCTAACGCTAGCCTCGCAGCGCTTGGACTTCTTGGAGTCCTAGGTGGATTTGGACTTCTTGCTCGCAAGAAAAAAGAAGACTAATCTTTCTAATGGGTATAATTTGTTTGCAATGAACAAATTGTCCTTAATGAGTATGGGCAAAAACTTCATTTCAGGATAAAATGAAGCCACAATAAAACGCATAGTATCAAGTTTTCAAGACCTGATATTATGCGTTTTTTAATTTTAAAGACTTTTTCGGTCTCACTTATTGTATAGTGAAATGAGATAAAAAATGGATAAATTGATTGGGGGATTTAAACCAATTTCTAACAATGTTTTAGAAAACTCGGCAGACTATTCCAGATTCAATCAACTATAATGTTAAAAGTTATTGGACCTGTAGAGGTTCCACAATCTCATCATTTTGAGTCTAAAAGGAGAATGGTTTCCATGCTTTTATTGCTGCTCTCTACAAACGTGAGCTTGTGCATGAGTCGAACGTTGGGGAGCTCCTCGATATGTTAGAGGATTGGGAGTTTTAAAAAATCCTTGTTTATGCTTTTTCATATGCAATCGATTTGTAGTAGATAAAAAGACTGAGAGCTTACTTCTCAGTCTTGGATATGTTGAAAGAGGTGGTCGAGTTGGTTTAGGTAGTCGGTGCGTGAGTTGATAATTCTCAGGATATGGACTTCTTTTTCATGAATGAGGTAAAAGAGTAGGTATTGTTTAGAGACAATCATTCTGAGAGTGTTTCCTGGATAGAGGGAGTATCCGATTTTATGGTCAAAGTTAATACCGCCCTCTGGTGAGAAGGTGAGTAGGTTGCTGGTTTGTTGGAGACGAGTGATGACTTTCTTGGCTATGTTTTCACTGAAGTCTGTGGAGTAATAGATGAAGACATCGTCCAAGTCTTGTCTGGCTTGTTCTGTAAAGCGTACTTTATAGTCCATACTTTGAAAAGACCTCGTCTGCGTCGTAGAGACGCCCCTCGATGATGTCTTGGTAGCCTTTATCTAGTTCTGTTTTGAGTTCTCCTAGGAAGATTTCTGCTTTGAGTTGGTCGGCTGTTTTAATTGGGAGACCTTTTTCAAGGACGATTTGTTCTACAAAGAGGTTGAGGGCATCTGAAAGGCTGATGTTTTGGCTTTCTAGGATGGTTTTTGCTTCTTCAAATAGTTGGGTATTGACGCGGAAGTTATAAACTCGGTCTCGTGTAAGTCTTGACATGGCATTTCTCCTTGTAATGATATTGTATTACATATACATTACAAAAAAAGATCGAGAAAGTCAAGGGCTGTTTTAGTAGGGAAGGGTGGTAGGTTGGTAATTTAAACTATTAAACAGAATTTTTGATTAAAAGTAGTATTTTAAGAGAAAAATTTTCAATTTCACAAATTTTAGGCAAACGCTTGCATTCTAGTTTTTATTGGATTATAATAGGTTGGTATAAAGCTTTCTGTAATAATAAAATGTAGAAGGTGTAGAAAGTAAGGATTTAGAATATTTGTAGTCAAAAGACAATGTTGCAATTCCTTACCATAGGGAGATAGATATGGCAATGATAGAAGTGGAACATCTTCAGAAAAATTTTGTGAAGACAGTTAAGGAACCAGGGTTGAAGGGGGCATTACGTTCCTTTATTCATCCTGAAAAGCAGCCCTTTGAAGCGGTCAAGGATTTGACCTTTGAGGTCCCAAAGGGGCAGATTTTAGGCTTCATCGGGGCTAATGGTGCTGGGAAGTCAACAACAATCAAAATGCTGACAGGGATTTTAAAACCGACATCTGGTTTTTGTCGGATTAACGGCAAGATTCCCCAGGACAATCGTCAAGATTATGTCAAAGATATTGGCGTAGTTTTTGGACAACGCACCCAGCTATGGTGGGATTTGGCCCTGCAAGAGACCTACACGGTTTTGAAAGAGATTTATGATGTGCCAGACTCGCTCTTTCATAAGCGTATGGACTTTTTGAATGAAGTCTTGGATTTGAAGGACTTTATAAAGGATCCCGTGCGGACTCTTTCACTGGGACAGCGCATGCGGGCGGACATTGCAGCTTCCTTGCTTCACAATCCCAAGGTACTCTTTTTAGATGAGCCGACCATTGGTTTGGACGTTTCGGTCAAGGATAACATTCGTCGGGCTATTACTCAGATCAATCAGGAGGAAGAAACCACCATTCTCTTGACCACTCACGACCTGAGCGACATTGAGCAACTCTGTGATCGTATTTTTATGATTGACAAGGGGCAGGAGATTTTTGATGGAACGGTTAGCCAGCTCAAGGAAACCTTTGGCAAGATGAAGACTCTTTCCTTTGATTTGGTGCCAGGGCAAAGTCATCTCGCTTCTCACTATGAAGGCCTACCTGATATGACAATTGATAGACAAGGAAATAGCCTTAATATTGAATTTGATAGTTCCCGCTACCAGTCAGCTGATATTATCAAGCAAACCCTGTCTGATTTTGAAATCCGTGATTTGAAGATGGTGGATACGGATATTGAGGATATTATCCGTCGCTTCTACCGAAAGGAGCTCTGAGATGGTCAAATTGTGGAGACGTTATAAACCCTTTATCAATGCAGGGATTCAGGAGTTGATTACCTATCGAGTCAATTTTCTTCTCTATCGGATTGGTGATGTGATGGGAGCTTTCGTGGCTTTTTATCTCTGGAAGGCTGTCTTTGATTCCTCGCAGGAGTCCTTGATTCAGGGCTTCAGCATGGCAGATATCACCCTCTACATCATCATGAGTTTTGTGACCAATCTCTTGACTAAGTCAGATAGCTCTTTTATGATTGGGGAGGAGGTCAAGGATGGCTCCATTATCATGCGTTTGTTGCGGCCAGTGCATTTTGCGGCCTCCTATCTTTTTACCGAGCTTGGGTCTAAGTGGTTGATTTTTATCAGCGTTGGCCTTCCATTTTTAAGTGTTATTGTCTTGATGAAAATCTTATCTGGACAAGGGATTGTAGAAGTGCTGGGCTTAACTGTTCTATATCTTTTTAGCTTAACGCTCGCCTATCTGATTAACTTTTTCTTTAATATCTGCTTTGGATTTTCAGCCTTTGTGTTTAAAAATCTTTGGGGTTCCAATCTACTAAAGACTTCCATAGTGGCCTTTATGTCTGGAAGTTTGATTCCCTTGGCTTTCTTTCCAAAGGTTGTTGCAGATATTCTGTCCTTCCTGCCTTTTTCATCCTTGATTTATACCCCAGTCATGATTATTGTTGGGAAATACGATGCTAATCAGATGCTTCAGGCACTCGTTTTGCAGTTTTTCTGGCTCTTAGTGATGGTGGGCTTGTCTCAGTTGATTTGGAAACGAGTCCAGTCCTTTATCACCATTCAAGGAGGTTAGTATGAAAAAATATCAACGCATGCATCTGATTTTTATCAGACAATACATCAAGCAAATCATGGAATACAAGGTGGATTTTGTGGTTGGTGTCTTGGGAGTCTTTCTGACTCAAGGCCTGAATCTCTTATTTCTCAATGTCATCTTTCAACACATCCCATCCCTAGAAGGTTGGACTTTTCAAGAAATTTCCTTTATCTATGGTTTTTCCTTGATTCCTAAGGGCTTGGATCATCTCTTTTTTGACAATCTCTGGGCACTGGGGCAACGCTTGGTGCGAAAAGGAGAATTTGATAAGTATCTGACTCGTCCTATCAATCCTCTCTTTCACATCTTGGTTGAGACCTTTCAGATTGATGCCTTGGGTGAACTCTTGGTCGGTGGAATTTTACTAGCGACAACAGTATCAAGCATTGCTTGGACTCTTCCAAAATTCCTGCTTTTCCTAGTCTGTATTCCTTTTGCGACCTTGATTTATACTTCTCTTAAAATCGCGACAGCCAGCATCGCTTTTTGGACCAAGCAGTCAGGGGCTATGATTTACATTTTCTATATGTTTAATGATTTTGCAAAGTATCCGATTTCGATTTACAATTCTCTTCTTCGTTGGTTGATTAGCTTTATCGTGCCTTTTGCCTTTACGGCCTACTATCCTGCTAGCTATTTTTTGCAGGACAAGGATGTACTCTTTAACATTGGAGGTTTGATTTTGATTTCCCTTGTCTTTTTTGGTATTTCCTTGAAACTATGGGACAGGGGCTTGGATTCTTATGAAAGTGCTGGATCCTAAGATGAAGAAACTCAAAGCCTTGTCTTAGGACAGGCTTTTTCTAATAGAGATGAAAATTTCTTGACATCTATTCTCAGAGTGCTATACTGTAATTGTAATCGCCGATTTAGCTCAGTTGGTAGAGCAAGGCACTCGTAAAGCCTAGGTCACAGGTTCGATCCCTGCAATCGGCAAAGTGAAGAAGTCTCATCAGGCTTCTTTTTCTTTTTAAAGAAAATCAGACCACTTAGACCGATATAGAGACCAGATAGGCAAACGAACTTGTTCTTGAAACTGACCTCTGCTATAATGATTTTTGTGAGGGACGTGAGTATTCATACTCTTCGAAAATC
>NZ_VMMI01000034.1:11671-128355 GCF_013277125.1 Streptococcus sp. 4094
CGGCTAGCTTCCTAGTTTGCTTTTTGATTTTCATTGAGTATTAGTTGCTAGAGAAAGGCACTCGTAAAGCCTAGGTCACAGGTGAAGATATGACTGAGGATTTGAAAAATTAGATATGTAGAAAATAACCGTTAAGCCTCGTTCTTAGCGGTTATTTATATTGTTTAATAGCGCTGATATTTCATCAATGATGTTTGACTTTGTGATTTTGGTAGTGGTTCAATTTGATTGCTACTATTTTTGATGGTGTGAATGTTCTGACAATGTACCCTAGCTAACTACGAAAGTTTTTGACTCTATATTTTTAATGTGTATTAAAAAATAAATTAACACATATTAATTTTTCTTGACTTAAATTTAAAAAATGATATACTATTTTTATGGAGAGCTAACAATTATATATAAATGTACTACTCTATTTCCTAGATAATACTTAGTAAAACTTTTTATAACAAAGGCTAGCAAAGTTAAAGTTTTCTATCTATTGGAAGTTGAATAAATATGTAAGGAATTAAAATGAAAAAAAGTACAGTATTGTCATTAACCACAGCTGCAGTTATTTTAGCAGCCTATGCCCCTAATGAGGTAGTCTTAGCAGATATATCTAGCTCTGAAGATGCTTTAAATATCTCTGATAAAGAAAAAGTAGTAGTAGATAAGGAAACAGAAAATAAAGAGAAACATGAAGAGATTCATCATGCTATAGAAGCTTCAAAGGATACTGAAGAAAAGAAAACAACAATTATTGAGGAAAAAGAAGTTGTTAGTAAAAATCCTGTGATAGACAATAGCACTAGCAATGAAGAAGCAACAAGCAAAGAAGAAAATTCCAATCAATCCCAAGGAGATAAAGCGGACTCGTCTGCAAGTAAAGACTCAGAAAGTCCCAAAAAAGAGGATAGACTTGTCTATATTGCTGAATTTAAAGATGAAGAGTCTAGAGAAAAAGCAATCAAGGGACTATCCAGTCTTAAGAATACAAAAGTTTTATATACTTATGATAGAATTTTTAACGGTAGTGCCATAGAAACAACTCCAGATAACTTGGACAAAATTAAACAAATAGAAGGTATCTCATCGGTTGAAAGGGCACAAAAAGTCCAACCCATGATGAATCATGCCAGAAAGGAAATTGGAGTTGAGGAAGCTATTGATTACCTAAAGGCCATTAATGCTCAATTTGGAAGAAATTTTGATGGCAGAGGTATGGTCATTTCAAATATCGATACTGGAACAGATTATAGGCATAAGGCTATGAGAATCGATGATGATGCCAAAGCCTCAATGAGATTTAAAAAAGAAGACTTAAAAGGCACTGATAAAAATTATTGGTTGAGTGATAAAATTCCTCATGCTTTTAATTATTATAATGGTGGTAAAATTACCGTAGAAAGAGCTGATGATGGAAGTGATTATTTTGATCCCCATGGGATGCATATTGCAGGGATTCTTGCTGGAAATGATACTGAAAAAGACATCAAGAACTTTAATGGAATAGATGGAATTGCACCTAATGCACAGATCTTCTCTTATAAAATGTACTCTGACGCAGGATCTGGGTTCGCAGGGGATGAAACAATGTTTCATGCTATTGAAGATTCCATCAAACACAACGTTGATGTTGTTTCGGTATCATCTGGTTTTACAGGAACAGGTCTTGTAGGTGAGAAATATTGGCAAGCTATTAGAGCATTAAGAAAAGCAGGCATTCCAATGGTTGTCGCTACGGGTAACTATGCGACTTCTGCTTCAAGTTCTTCTTGGGATTTAGTGGCAAATAATCATCTGAAAATGACCGACACTGGAAATGTAACGCGAACAGCAGCACATGAAGATGCGATAGCGGTTGCATCTGCTAAAAATCAAACAGTTGAGTTTGATAAAGTTAACATAGGTGGAGAAAGTTTTAAATACAGAAATATAGGGGCCTTTTTCGATAAGAATAAAATCACAACAAATGAAGATGGTTCAAAAGCTCCTAGTAAATTGAAATTTGTATATATAGGCAAGGGCCAAGACCAAGATTTGATAGGTTTGGATCTTAAGGGCAAAATTGCAGTAATGGATAGAATTTATACAAAGGATTTAAAAAATGCTTTTAAAAAAGCTACGGATAAGGGCGCACGCGCCATTATGGTTGTAAATACTGTCAATTACTACAATAGAGATAATTGGACAGAGCTTCCAGCTATGGGATATGAAGCGGATGAAGGGACTAAAAGTCAAGTGTTTTCAATTTCAGGAGATGATGGTGTAAAGCTATGGAACATGATTAATCCTGATAAAAAAACTGAAGTCAAAAGAAATAATAAAGAAGATTTTAAAGATAAATTGGAGCAATACTATCCAATTGATATGGAAAGTTTTAATTCCAACAAACCGAATGTAGGTGACGAAAAAGAAATTGACTTTAAGTTTGCACCTGACACAGACAAAGAACTCTATAAAGAAGATATCATCGTTCCAGCAGGATCCACATCTTGGGGGCCAAGAATAGATTTACTTTTAAAACCCGATGTTTCAGCACCTGGTAAAAATATTAAATCCACGCTTAATGTCATTAATGGTAAATCAACTTATGGCTATATGTCAGGAACCAGTATGGCAACTCCAATCGTAGCAGCTTCTACTGTTTTGATTAGACCGAAGTTAAAGGAAATGCTTGAAAGACCTGTATTGAGAAATCTTGAGGGAGATGACAAAATAGACCTTACAAGTCTTACAAAAATTGCTCTACAAAATACTGCGCGACCGATGATGGACGCAACGTCTTGGAAAGAAAAAAGCCAATACTTTGCATCACCTAGACAACAGGGAGCAGGCCTAATTAATGTGGCCAATGCTTTGAGAAATGAAGTTGTAGCGACTTTCAAAAACAAGGATTCTAAAGGTTTGGTAAACTCTTATGGTTCTATTTCTCTTAAAGAAATAAAAGGAGAAGAAAAATATTTTACAATTAAGCTTCACAATACATCAAACAGACCTTTGACCTTTAAAGTTTCAGCATCAGCGATAACTACAGATTCTCTAACTGATAGATTAAAGCTGGATGAAACATACAAAGATGAAAAATCTCCAGATGGTAAGCAAATTGTTCCAGAAATCCATCCAGAAAAAATCAAAGGAGCAAATATCACATTTGAGCATGATACTTTCACTATAGGCGCAAATTCTAGCTTTGATTTGAATGCGGTTATAAATGTTGGAGAGGCTAAAGACAAAAATAAATTTGTAGAATCATTTATTCATTTTGAGTCAGTGGAAGAAATGGAAGCTCTAAACTCTAACGGGAAGAAAATAAACTTCCAACCTTCTTTGTCGATGCCTCTAATGGGATTTGCTGGGAATTGGAACCACGAACCAATCCTTGATAAATGGGCCTGGGAAGAGGGTTCAAAATCAAAAACAATGGAAGGTTATGATGATGATGGTAAACCAAAAATTCCAGGAACCTTAAATAAGGGAATTGGTGGAGAACATGGTATAGATAAATTTAATCCAGCAGCTGTTATTCAAAACAGAAAAGATAAAAATATTACATCACTAGACCAAGACCCAGACCTATTTGCCTTTAACAACCAAGGTATTCATGCAGAATCCACTAGTGGATCTAATGTTGCTAACATTTATCCTTTAGATTCAAATGGAAATCCTCAAGATGCTCAACTTGAAAGAGGATTAACCCCTTCTCCACTTGTATTAAGAAGTGCAGAAGAAGGATTGATTTCAATAGTAAATACAAATAAAGAGGGAGAAAATCAAAGAGACTTAAAAGTCATTTCGAGAGAACACTTTATTAGAGGAATTTTAAATTCTAAAAGCAATGATGCAAAGGGAATCAAATCATCTAAACTAAAAGTTTGGGGTGATTTGAAGTGGGATGGACTCATCTATAACCCTAGAGGTAGAGAAGAAAATGAACCAGAAAGTAAGGATAACCAAGATCCAGCTACTAGGATAAGAGGACAATTTGAATCAATAGCTGAGGGTCAATACTTCTACAAATTCAAATATAGATTAACCAAGGATTATCCATGGCAAGTTTCTTATATACCAGTAAAAATTGATAATACAGCTCCAAAAATTATTTCAATTGATTTTTCTAATCCAGATAAAATTAAATTGATCGCAAAAGATACCTACCACAAGGTAAAGGATGAGTACAAACACGAAACCTTGTTTGCTAGAGACCAAAAAGAACATCCTGAGAAATTTGAAGAAGTAGCCAACGAAGTATGGTACGCAGGTGCAGCTCTTGTCGATAAGTATGGAGATGTTGAGAAAAGTCTTGATGTAACTTACGCCGGAGAGGGTGAGGGAAGAAATAGGAAGCTTGATAAAGATGGAAATACTATCTACGAAATTAGCGGAGCAGGAGATTTAAGAGGAAAAATCATCGAAGTAATCGCCCTAGATGGTGCAAGCAACTTCACCAAAATCCATAGAATTAAATTTGATGACCAAGCTGATGAAAAAGGAATGATTTCTTATTACCTAGTAGATCCTGACAAAGATGCTTCTAAATATGAAAAACTTGGTGAAATTTCTGAAGATAAACTCAAAAATGCAAAGAGCTCAGAGGAAAATACCAATAATAATCAAGCTAAGGATGAAGATTCAAAACCAGATGAAGAAAGTTCAGTTGAGGGAGAAGCTAGCCTTGAAATAAATAAAACTATTTCAACAATTAGAAACTTTGAAAATAAAGACCTAAAGAAACTCATTAAAAAGAAATATAGGGAAGAAGAGGACTTTGTAAATGGTGGTACAAGAACAGTAGAACTTGATTATCGATATGACGATAAAGGAAATATAGCTGCCTATGACGATGGTAGCGCCTTAGAATATGAAACTGAAAAACTTGACGAAATCAAATCAAAAATTTATGGTGTTCTAAGCCCGTCTAAAGATGGACACTTTGAAATTCTTGGAAAGATACGTAATGTGTCTAAAAATGCCAAGGTATATTATGGAAATACCTATAAATATATAGAAATCAAAGCGACCAAGTATGATTCCAATTCAAAAACGATGACATTTGATTTATACGCTAATATTAATGATATTGTGGATGGATTAGCTTTTGCAGGAGATATGAGATTCTTTGTTACAGATGATGGTCAGAGAAAAGCTGAAACGAAGATTAGAATGCCTGAAAAAAATAGGGAAACTAAGACAGAATATCCCTATGCATCAAGTTATGGGAATATAATAGAATTAGGAGAAGGAGATCTTTCAAAGAACAAACCAAATAATTTAACTGAAATGGAATCTGGTAAAATCTATTCTGATTCAGAAAAACAACAATATCTATTAAAGGATAATATCATTCTGAGAAAAGGCTATGCACTAAAAGTGACTACCTATAATCCTGGAAAAACGGATATGTTAGAAGGAAATGGAGTCTATAGCAAGGAAGATATAGCAAAAATACAAAATTCCAATCCTAATCTAAGAGCCCTTTCAGAAAAAATAATTTATTCTGACAGTAGAAATGTTGAAGATGGAAGAAGTACTCAAGCTGTATTAATGTCGGCTTTGGACGGCTTTAACATTGTAAGGTATCAAGTGTTTACATTTAAAATGAACGATAAAGGGGAGGCAATCGATAAAGACGGAAATCTTGTAACAGATCCTTCTAAACTTGTATTATTTGGTAAGGATAATAAAGAGTATCATGGGGAGGAATATTCTAATGTAGAAGCTATAAAAGAAGATGGCTCCATGTTATTTATTGATACCAAACCAGTAAACCTTTCAATGGATAAGAACTACTTTAATCCATCTAAATCTAATAAAATTTATGTACGAAATCCAGAATTTTATTTAAGAGGTAAGATTTCTGATAAGGGTGGTTTTAACTGGGAATTGAGAGTTAATGAATCGGTTGTAGATAATTATTTAATCTACGGAGATTTACACATTGATAACACTAGAGATTTTAACGTTAAGCTTAATGTTAAAGACGGTGACATCATGGACTGGGGGATGAAAGATTATAAAGCAAACGGATTTCCAGATAAGGTAACAGATATGGATGGAAATGTTTATCTTCAAACTGGCTATAGCAATTTGAATGCGAAAGCGGTTGGAGTACACTATCAATTTTTATATGATAATGTTAAACCAGAAGTAAACATTGATCCCAAGGGAAATACAAGTATCGAATATGCTAACGGAAAATCTGTAGTCTTTAATATCAATGATAAAAGAGATAATGGATTCAATGGTGAGATTCAAGACAAACATATTTATGTAAATGGAAAAGAATACACATCATTTGATGATATTAAACAACTAACAGATAAGACACTAAACATTAAGATTCTTGTAAAAGATTTTGCAAGAAATACAACTGTAAAAGAATTCATTTTAAACAAAGATACGGGAGAGGTAAGAGAACTAAAACCTCATACGGTAACTGTGACCATGCAAAATGGAAAAGAAATGAGTTCTAAGATAGTGTCGGAAGAAGATTTCATTTTACCTGTCTATAAGGGTAAATTAGAAAAAGGCTATCAATTTGATGGTTGGGAAATTGCTGGTTTCGAAGGGAAAAAAGATGCTGGCTATGTTCTTAATTTATCAAAAGATACCTTTATAAAACCTGTATTCAAGAAAATAGAGGAGAAAAAGGAGGAAGAAAATAAACCTACTTTTGATGTATCCAAAAAGAAAAATAAGGTGCAAGTAAATCATAATCAATTAGATGAAAGTCACAGAAAAGAGGATTTACAAAGGGAAAATCATTCCCATAAATCTGATTCAACTGAAGGTGTCAAAGCTACAGTTCCTGTACAAGTAAATCATAATCAATTAGATGAAAGTCACAGAAAAGAGGATTTCCAAAGAGAAAATCATTCACACAAATCTGATTCAACTGAGGGTGTCACAGCTACAGTTCCTGTACAAGTAAATTATAGTCAATTAGATGAAAGTCAAAGATCTGATTTAACTAAGGATGTCAAAGCTACAGTTCCTGGTAGAAATGATAAAAACTTTGAAAATAAGACTGAAGTTTATCCTAATGAACCAGAGAACATAGCCAATAAAGACACCAATATCGATAGCAAATTAACTACTAACAATCTTAATAAGTCACCAAAAACCGGAACAGTTAGCGGAGTCTTTACATTATTCGTTGCTGGAATACTGTTTACCGTAGGCACATTTCTTGGATTAAAGAAAAAAGATTAAGATGAAGACAAAAGCTATAGATGAAAAAATGGTTTATGTACTGAGATAGTGTGATGATGAAACAGTTTTGTGAAAATAGCCATTTATAACTCAATTATTTAGTTTACTTTACTATTGATACTCTTTTTGGATTTATTAATAGACTTAGTTTCGACAACTAATGAATTGATTGAAAGGGTTAGTATTGACAATATTGGTCACATTGATTAGAAAATAGAGTCTATCAAAATTTAAAGGCTAATAGAGGTGATGAGATAATTTCAAGGAATTAAGTAGCGTTTGGTTGCTTAATTCCTTTTTATTTGGAAGGAAGTTTTTCACCTGCTTCCTTATTTTATCGCTATTATTGAACCACTTAGACCGATATAGAGACCAGATAGGCAAACGAACTTGTTCTTGAAACTAACCTCTGCTATAATGATTTTTGTAAGGAACAGGAGGCGTCACTATCAGATAACTCAAGTTCCTAAAAAAGAAATTGGAGATAAAGAAATGAAAAAATTATTAGGGATTGTATTTTTACTAGCAGCAGCGACAGTAGTGTATTTTGGTTCTGTTGGCTGGCCAAATTTTAATGTCAACCTCTGGTCATTGATTCCGGTAGGCCTGTTCCTCTATTTTTCCCTAGAAAATCTTTTGAAAAAGGACTATAAGACTAGTCTGATGTGTTTGATTATTGCCTTTATCATTGCGAATGCAATTTTGGACCTTTTGCCAATTTCAAGTGGCTTGGTAATTGGAGCAGGTGTGCTGGCTTGTGTAGGTATTGCCTATCTATTTCCTGATAAAGAAAGGAAATAGGAATTATTGAAAATCTCTTCAAACTACGTCAGCTTCCATCTGAAACCTCAAAACCGTGTTTTGAGCAGCCTGCGGCTAGCTTCCTAGTTTGCTTTTTGATTTTCATTGAGTATAAGAATTATTAAAAAAGATATAAAGAAAAAACACTTCAATCACTGTATTTCAGCTTGATTGAGGTGTTTTTGATTTCATTTTTTTATTTCTGAGCCATCAATTCAACAATCATCTCTATATACATGACAAGGGTTAATAAAAATCCTGCACGCCAGAAGAATTTGATGAATTTAGGATAGTAAAAGCTACGTTTTTTCAAAAGGAAGAAAAAAACGAGGATAATGGCTAGGAGTGAGAGGGCTAGGCCTAGTCTAGGGAGAAAATTATGGGTAAAGGTTTTAGCTGTAATCAAGTAATACTCAAATACTAAGACTGGAAAAGCCAAATCCGCAAAGTTTCGTCCTAGTTTTTTTAATCTAAAAAGTTTGGTTATGATAATGCAGACGACCAAGGTCAGTATCAATAATAAAATAGAGGCTAATTTCATTAAAATCATATCCATATTGTATCATAAAAAATCGCTAATGGAAACGAGAAACAGAGGAATTTATAGGAAAGTCAGGCTTTTGAGATTGTGGGTGTTTTTTGTTATAATGAAAGTTATGAAATCTTATAATACCTTGAATGATTATTATCGAAAACTCTTTGGAGAAAAGACCTTTAAAGTCCCTATTGATGCGGGATTTGACTGTCCCAATCGTGATGGAACTGTGGCTCATGGAGGCTGTACTTTTTGTACGGTTTCAGGTTCTGGAGATGCTATTGTAGCACCAGATGCGCCTATCCGTGAGCAATTTTATAAGGAAATTGACTTTATGCACCGCAAGTGGCCAGATGTTCAGAAGTATCTGGTTTATTTTCAAAATTTTACCAACACTCATGAAAAGGTGGAAGTGATTCGGGAACGTTATGAGCAGGCTATCAACGAGCCAGGTGTGGTAGGAATCAATATTGGAACGCGCCCAGACTGTTTACCAGACGAAACCATCGAATATTTGGCTGAATTGTCGGAACGCATGCATGTGACGGTAGAATTGGGCTTGCAGACCACTTATGAAACAACCTCTGACCTGATTAACCGTGCCCATTCTTATGAATTGTACGTGGAAACGGTCAAGCGTTTAAGAAAGTATCCCAAGATTGAGATTGTTTCCCATCTGATCAATGGTTTGCCTGGTGAAACCCATGAGATGATGGTTGAAAATGTCCGCCGTTGTGTCACGGATAATGATATTCAAGGGATTAAACTGCACTTGCTTCACCTGATGACCAATACGCGTATGCAACGAGATTACCACGAGGGACGTTTACAGTTGATGAGTCAGGACGAATATGTCAAGGTCATCTGTGATCAGCTGGAAATCATTCCCAAGCATATTGTCATCCATCGCATTACAGGAGATGCACCTAGAGATATGCTGATTGGCCCTATGTGGAGCCTCAATAAATGGGAAGTGCTAAACAGCATTGAGATGGAGATGCGACGTCGTGGAAGCGTTCAAGGATGCAAGGCTGTAAAACAGGAGTTTGAAAATGAAAAGACCACTTGAGATGGCACATGATTTTTTGGCTGAGGTAGTGACAAAAGAGGATATCGTAGTGGATGCGACCATGGGAAATGGTCATGACACCCTTTTTTTAGCCAAGCTAGCCAAGAAAGTCTATGCCTTTGATATTCAGGAACAAGCCTTGGAAAAGACCCAAGAGCGTTTGGACCAAGCTGGAATGACAAATGCCCAGTTAATCTTGCAAGGTCATGAGAAACTGGACCAGTTTGTGACAGAAGCCAAGGCAGGGATTTTTAATCTGGGCTATCTGCCGTCAGCTGATAAGTCTGTCATCACCAGACCTCAGACAACGATTGAAGCATTAGAAAAGCTGTGTCATTTGCTTGTCAAAGGGGGACGGATTGCTATCATGATCTACTATGGTCATGAAGGAGGCGACCTCGAGAGGGATGCTGTCTTGGATTTTGTTAGCCAGTTGAACCAACAGGAGTTTACAGCTACCATTTACCGAACTTTAAACCAAGTCAACAATCCACCATTTTTAGTAATGATTGAAAAATTAGAGAGATATAAACATGGATAAACAATACCTACGTGAAAAGCTGGATGCCATGCGCCAGAATTTTGTTGAATCAACCCACCACGAACGAGCGGTGGGCGTGCTAGACCAAGCGCATATGAGCAAAAAAATGCTTAAAATTAAGAAAAAATTAGTTGCTCTTGAAATGGAACGGTGCCAGAGAAAAATTGAGCACAAAGATTGTTCCAAGATTGACCAAAAAATCAAAGAGCAGAAGGAGATATTTGAATCCTGTTGTAAAAAAGATTAAGGAGGTCGTGCGTGGAATTACTGATTTACCTCATCCTATTTTTACTGGTCTTGATTGTCTCAAGTACAACCAATAAACTTCTGCCCTTTTTGCCTCTTCCTTTGGTGCAAATTCTTTTGGGAATTGTGATTGGTCTCTTTTTACCCAATACCGACTTTCACCTCAATACAGAGTTGTTTTTGGCACTGGTTATTGGGCCCTTGCTTTTTCGAGAGTCGGAAGAAGCGGACATTACAGCTATTTTAAAACACTGGAGAATCATTGTTTATCTCATATTTCCAGTGATTTTTATCTCGACCCTGAGTTTGGGTGGCTTGGCCCATCTTCTTTGGCTCAGCCTTCCTTTGGCAGCTTGTTTGGCTGTTGGGGCGGCCCTTGGGCCTACGGACTTGGTGGCCTTTGCCTCTCTTTCGGAGCGCTTTAGCTTTCCTAAGCGCGTGTCCAATATTCTTAAAGGTGAAGGACTCTTGAATGATGCTTCTGGTTTGGTGGCTTTTCAGGTAGCTTTGACAGCTTGGACAACTGGAGCCTTTTCCCTTGGGCAAGCTAGCAGTTCGCTCATCTTTTCAATTCTAGGCGGTTTTTTGATTGGCTTTTTAACAGCCATGACCAACCGTTTCCTCCATAGCTTCTTGCTAAGTGTGCGAGCAACGGATATTGCCAGTGAGCTTTTATTAGAATTGAGTTTGCCTCTGGTGACCTTCTTTCTGGCAGAAGAAGTACACGTTTCTGGGATTATTGCCGTTGTAGTTGCTGGGATTTTAAAGGCAAGCCGTTTTAAGAAAATTACGCTCCTCGAAGCCCAAGTGGATACGGTGACCGAGACGGTCTGGCATACAGTGAACTTTATGCTCAACGGTTCTGTCTTTGTGATTTTAGGGATGGAGTTGGAAATGATAGCAGAACCTATCTTGACCAATCCAATCTATAATCCCTTACTTTTATTGGGATCTCTTGTCGCTCTTACCTTTGTCCTCTTTGCTATTCGTTTTGTCATGATCTATGGCTATTATGCCTATAGGACTAGACGTCTCAAGAAAAAGCTAAATAAGTATATGAAGGATATGCTTCTCTTGACCTTCTCAGGTGTTAAGGGAACCGTGTCGATTGCTACAATTCTTCTGATACCAAGTAATTTAGAGCAGGAGTATCCTCTCTTACTTTTCCTTGTCGCAGGTGTGACGCTTGTCAGTTTTTTAACAGGCCTCGTGGTCTTGCCTCATCTTTCTGATGAAGAGGAAGAAAGCAAGGATTATCTCATGCATATTGCCATTTTGAATGAAGTAACGCTAGAGTTGGAAAAAGAGTTGGAAGGCACGAGAAATAAGCTCCCTCTCTATGCGGCTATTGACAATTACCATGGACGTATTGAAAATCTCATCCTGAGTCAAGAAAATAAGGGGGCTCAAGAAGACTGGGCTGCTTTGAAACTCTTGATTCTTAGTATTGAAAGTGATGGATTGGAACAGGCCTATGAAGAGGGGAACATTAGCAATCGTGCTTACCGAGTTTACCAACGTTATCTGAAAAACATAGAACGAGGAATCAATCGTAAGTTTGCGTCAAGACTGACCTATTATTTTCTTGTTTCCTTGAGGATTTTACGTTTTCTCCTGCATGAAGTTTTTACTCTCGGAAAGACCTTCCGTAGCTGGAAGGACAAGGAGCAAAGCCGTCTCCGTGCTCTTGATTATGACCAAATAGCAGAGCTCTATCTTGCTAATACAGAGATGATTATTGAAAGTTTGGAAAACCTGAAGGGAGTCTATAGACGCTCTTTGATTAGTTTTATGCAGGAGTCTCGTCTTCGTGAAACAGCTATTATCAGCAGTGGTGCCTTTGTCGAACGGGTTATCAATCGCGTCAAGCCCAACAATATCGATGAAATGCTGAGAGGATATTATCTGGAGCGCAAGTTGATTTTCGAATACGAAGAAAAACGATTGATTACGACCAAGTATGCCAAGAAGTTACGACAAAATGTCAATAACTTAGAGAACTATTCTCTGAAGGAAGCTGCCAATACCCTGCCTTATGATATGGTGGAATTAGTAAGAAGAAATTAGTTAATACTCTTCGAAAGTCTCTTCAAACCACGTCAGCGTCGCCTTNNGGCTAGCTTCCTAGTTTGCTATTTGATTTTCGTTGAGTATAAGATTATAAGTGAAGGAGTGTGACATGAAAAAGTGGTGGAAAGAGCTGATAGACAAGCCTCTATTAAAAGCTTTTTTGCATTATTATCAAGCATCAGATAGTGAGTTGACCAGTGTCGCAGTAGCCTACTATTGGTTGATTTCGATTTTTCCCCTGCTTTTGGTGGTGGTCAATATCCTGCCTTATTTTCAGATTCCTGTGGTAGAATTTCTGGGCTTTGTGAAAGACGTCCTGCCCCCAAGCCTCTATGAAGGTGTGGAAAAAATAGCCAGAGAAGTCTTGACCCAACCTTCAACAGGTTTATTGAGTTTTTCTGTCTTGTCGGCGCTATGGAGTTTTTCAAAATCTATGAATTTCTTACAAAAAGCTCTTAACAAGGCTTATGGCGTCGAAAAGAGTCGTGGACTTATTTCCCATCAGATGGTGAGTCTCCTAGTCAGTTTTGGCTTGCAGCTCCTCTTTGCTTTTGCCTTGTTTTTGAGCTTGTTTGGTCAGATGATTTTGGATCTACTTGCTCATTATTGGACAAAAGATGGCATTATCTATCAGGCTTTACAAGGGTTGGCAGGTCCTCTGACTTACGCCCTCCTCTTTGCTATCTTGGTCATGCTTTATTATTTTCTTCCCAATCTATCTAACAGGAAACTTAGTTATACCCTACCAGGTAGTGCCTTTGTTCTCTTAGTGATTTTAGGTTTACTAACTCTGTTCTCTAGTTATCTCAATTACTATGTCCATCATTTGGTGGACGTCCGAATTTTAGGTTCTGTTCTTCTTGTTGTTATGATGTTTTGGTTTATCTTGATTGCTAAAATTGTTATCCTAGGCGCGGTGATCAATGCCAGTGTGCAGAGTTTGAAAGATCCTAGTTTTAGAAAAGACTAACTATTTATCCATTACAAAAGCGCATAGTATCAAGGTTCTATAAAGCCTTGATACTATGCGCTTTTTTGCTTTGACAGTTTTTTGTATAGTTTTTGTCCAATATTTCTAAATCATCTGATTAAATTCCTATTTTTCCCTATCATTATCCCTGTTTTTTCGAAAATGGAAGGAGTATAATAAATCTATCAATAAAATGATAGGAGGAACTTTATGGGTCATATTTTCTTTTTTCTAAGTGTATTTTTGGCAGGGATTCTATCCTTCTTTTCTCCTTGTATCTTACCCTTGTTACCAGTCTATGCAGGGGTGTTACTAGATGATAAGGATGGTGCTCAGGCTTCTAGTGGCAAATTTTCCATCTCAGTTGTTAGTTTATTGCGAACTCTGGCCTTTATAGCGGGGATTTCCTTTATTTTTATCTTACTAGGCTATGGAGCTGGTTTTTTAGGCGATTTGCTTTATGCTTCTTGGTTTCAATATGTGACGGGTGCGGTTATCATTCTCTTAGGCTTGCACCAGATGGAGATTCTACACTTTAAGGGACTTTATAAGGAAAAGAGGTTACAACTGCAAGGACAGGGGCAAAATGGTAAGGGCTATAGTCAGGCGTTTTTACTGGGGTTAACTTTTAGTTTTGCTTGGACGCCTTGTGTGGGGCCGGTTCTTGGCTCTGTTTTGGCTTTAGCGGCTTCAGGTGGTTCAGGTGCTTGGCAGGGAGCGGGTCTCATGTTGGTGTACACGTTGGGTTTGGCGCTACCATTCTTGCTTCTAGCTCTAGCCTCTAGCTATGTTTTGAAACATTTTCGAAAACTCCATCCTTATCTCGGGATTCTCAAAAAAGTGGGTGGTTTTCTTATTATCGTGATGGGACTCTTAGTTCTGTTTGGAAATGCTTCAATTTTAAGTCAATTATTTGAATAAAATGGAAAGGAATATCAATATGAAAAAATGGCAAACATGTGTTCTTGGAGCAGGTTCGCTCCTTTGTTTGACGGCTTGTTCAGGCAAGTCCATGACTAGTGAACACCAAATGAAAGATGAAATGAAGATGGAGCAGACAGCTAGTAAAACAAGCGCAGCTAAAGGGAAAGAAGTTGCTGATTTTGAACTGACGGGAGTAGATGGCAAGACCTACCGTTTATCTGATTACAAGGGCAAGAAAGTCTATCTCAAATTCTGGGCTTCTTGGTGTTCCATCTGTCTGGCCAGCCTTCCAGATACAGATGAAATCGCTAAGGATGCTGGTGACGATTATGTGGTCTTGACAGTAGTGTCACCAGGACACAAGGGAGAGCAATCTGAAGCGGACTTTAAGAATTGGTATAAGGGCTTGGATTATAAAAATTTCCCAGTCCTAGTTGACCCGTCAGGCAAACTTTTGGAAACTTATGGCGTCCGTTCTTACCCAACTCAAGCCTTTATAGATGGTGAAGGAAAATTGGTCAAAACCCAACCAGGTTTTATGGAAAAAGATGCGATTTTGCAAACTTTGAAGGAATTGGCCTAGGAGGTGTTCTATGAATGATAAGTTAAAAATCATCTTGTTGCTAGGAGTATTTTTCCTAGCCATAACCGGTTTCTATTTTCTATTGATAAGAAATGCAGGACAGACAGATGCCTCGCAAATTGAGAAAGCGGCAGTTAGCCAAGGAGGAAAAACAGTGAAAAAAACAGAAGTTAGTAAAGACGCAGACTTGCACGAAATTTATCTAGCTGGAGGTTGTTTCTGGGGAGTGGAGGAATACTTCTCCCGCGTTCCCGGAGTGACAGATGCCGTATCAGGCTATGCAAACGGTAGAGGGGAAACAACTAAGTACGAATTGATTAACCAAACAGGACATGCGGAGACTGTCCATGTTACTTATGATGCCAATCAAATTTCCCTCAAGGAAATCCTGCTTCATTATTTCCGCATTATCAATCCAACCAGCAAAAATAAACAAGGAAATGATGTGGGGACCCAGTACCGTACTGGTGTTTATTACACAGATGATAAGGATTTGGAGGTAATCAACCAAGTCTTTGATGAAGTTGCTAAGAAATACGATCAACCTCTAGCAGTTGAAAAGGAGAGTCTGCAGAATTTTGTAGTGGCTGAGGATTACCACCAAGACTATCTCAAGAAAAATCCAAATGGCTACTGCCATATCAATGTCAATCAGGCGGCCTACCCTGTCATCGATGCCAGCAAATACCCAAAACCAAGTGATGATGAATTGAAAAAGACCTTGTCGCCTGAGGAGTATGCAGTTACCCAGAAAAATCAAACAGAGCGAGCTTTTTCAAACCGCTACTGGGATAAATTTGAATCCGGTATCTATGTGGATGTAGCAACTGGAGAACCTCTCTTTTCATCAAAGGACAAGTTTGAGTCTGGTTGCGGCTGGCCTAGTTTTACCCAACCAATCAGTCCAGATGTTGCCACCTACAAGGAAGATAAGTCTTACAATATGACACGCATGGAAGTGCGGAGCCGAGTTGGAGATTCTCACCTTGGCCATGTCTTTACGGATGGGCCACAGGACAAGGGCGGCTTGCGCTACTGTATCAATAGTCTTTCCATCCGCTTTATTCCTAAAGATCAAATGGAAGAAAAAGGCTACGCTTATTTATTAGATTATGTTGATTAAGAAGTCTTTCCTAAGCAGTTAGAGGAGAATTTTGCTATACTGATACTAGTAAGTGACAAAGGAGAGAAGCATGACCTACACAATCTTAATCGTAGAAGATGAGTATCTGGTAAGACAAGGCTTGACCAAGCTGGTCGATGTAGCAGCCTACGATATGGAAATCATCGGTCAGGCTGAAAATGGAAGACAGGCTTGGGAATTGATTCAAAAGCAGGTGCCGGATATCATTTTGACCGATATCAACATGCCTCAACTAAATGGCATTCAGTTGGCCAGTCTGGTCCGAGAAACCTATCCTCAGGTTCACCTAGTTTTTTTGACAGGTTACGATGATTTTGATTATGCCTTGTCTGCTGTCAAACTAGGTGTAGATGACTACTTGCTCAAGCCCTTTTCTCGTCAGGATATTGAGGAAATGTTGGGGAAAATCAAGCAAAAGTTGGATAAGGAAGAGAAAGAAGAGCAGTTACAAGATTTATTGACTGATAAGTTTGAAGGAAACTTGGCCCAGAAAATTCAGTCTCATCTAGATGACAGCCAGTTTAGTTTAAAGGCTTTGGCCAGTGACTTGGGCTTTAGCCCGACTTATCTGAGCTCTTTGATTAAGAAAGAGTTGGGTCTACCTTTTCAGGATTACCTGGTGCGAGAACGTGTCAAACAAGCTAAGCTCTTGCTCTTAACAACGGATTTAAAGATTTATGAGATAGCTGAAAAAGTTGGTTTTGAAGATATGAATTACTTTACCCAACGTTTTAAACAGATTGCGGGTGTGACACCTCGTCAGTTTAAGAAGGGAGAAGGTCGATGAAGCGTTCTTCTCTCCTAGTTAGAATGGTTATTTCCATCTTTTTGGTCTTTCTCATTCTCCTAGTTCTGGTTGGTACGTTCTACTATCAATCTAGTTCTTCAGCCATTGAGGCTACCATTGAAGGTAATAGCCAAACGACTATCAGTCAGACTAGCCACTTTATCCAGTCTTATATCAAAAAATTAGAAACCACCTCGACCAGTTTGACCCAGCAGGCGGATGTCCTAGCCTATGCTGAGAATCCCAGTCAAGACAAGGTCAAGGGAATTCGAAATCTGTTTTTGACCATCTTAAAGGCAGATCAGGACTTGAAAACTGTTGTGCTGGTAACCAAATCCGGTCAGGTCATTTCTACAGATGACAGTGTGCAGATGAAAACTTCCTCTGATATGATGGCTGAGGATTGGTACCAAAAGGCCATTCATCAGGGAGCTAAGCCTGTTTTGACACCAGCTCGTAAGTCGGATAGTCAGTGGGTTATTTCTATCACTCAGGAACTTGTTGATGCAAAGGGAGCCAATCTGGGTGTACTTCGTTTGGATATTTCTTATGAAACTCTGGAAGCCTATCTCAAGCAGCTCCAGTTGGGTCAGCAGGGTTTTGCCTTTATCATCAATGAAAACCATGAATTTGTTTATCATCCTCAACACACAGTTTATAGTTCGTCTAGCGAAATGGAGGCTATGAAACCCTACATCGAGACGGGTCAGGGCTATACTCCTGGCCACAAATCCTACGTCAGTCAGGAAAAGATTGCAGGAACTGATTGGACGGTGCTTGGTGTGTCCTCGTTGGAGAAGTTAGACAAGGTTAGGAGTCAACTCATGTGGACCTTGCTTGGAGCCAGTTTCACATCTCTTCTTGCCTGTCTCTGCTTGGTGTGGCTTAGTCTCAAACGCTGGATTGCTCCTCTGAATGACTTGAGAGAAACCATGCTGGAGATTGCTTCTGGTAATCAGAATCTGCGTGCCAAGGAAACTGGTGCCCATGAACTGAGAGAAGTGTCTCGCCAGTTCAATGCTATGTTGGATCAGGTTGATCAGCTGATGGCAGATGTTCGTAGCCAAGAAGAAACAACCCGTCAGTACCAACTTCAAGCCCTGTCCAGCCAGATTAATCCGCATTTTCTCTACAACACCTTGGACACCATCATCTGGATGGCTGAATTTCAGGATAGTCAGAGAGTGGTTCAGGTGACTAAGTCTTTGGCAACCTATTTCCGCTTGGCACTCAATCAGGGTAAAGATTTGATTTGCCTGTCTGATGAAATCAATCATGTCCGCCAATATCTCTTTATCCAGAAACAACGTTACGGAGATAAGCTGGAATATGAGATTGCTGAAAATCCTGCCTTTGATAATCTAGTCTTGCCTAAACTGGTGTTACAACCTTTGGTGGAAAATGCTCTGTACCATGGCATCAAGGAGAAGGAAGGTCAGGGACATATTAGAGTTTCTGTCCAGAAACAGGATTCGGGCTTGGTCATCCGCATTGAGGATGATGGCGTTGGCTTCCAAGATGCTGGTGATAGTAGTCAAAGTCAACTCAAACGTGGGGGAGTTGGTCTGCAAAATGTTGATCAGCGACTCAAACTTCATTTTGGAGACAATTACCAGATGAAGATTGATTCTAGGCCCCAAAAAGGGACGAAAGTGGAAATATACATAAATAGAATAGAAACTAGCTAACTCCCAGTCAATTCTGGGAGTTTTATGCGTAATTGGGCAAGCTTTCTAGGTTGTCTATCTTGCTAAAAATAAGAAAAAACGGTATGATAGAAGAGTGACAAAAGAGGTGACAGAGATGAACGAGACACAGATTCAAAGAGAAACACGTCAGATAGTAGAAGATGTTTTAGAAAAGGCCAATTTGAAGCAGGGGGCCCTTTTTGTTTTAGGTCTATCTTCTAGTGAGGTGATAGGTGGTCAGATTGGGAAAGAATCCAGTCAAGAGATTGGTGAGCTGATAGTGGAGACTATCTTGGGTATTCTAGGTAGTAGAGGTATCCATTTAGCCGTTCAAGGTTGTGAACATGTTAATCGAGCTCTCGTCGTTGAACGTCAGGTGGCAGAGCAGTTTGGTCTGGAAATCGTCAGTGTCCTTCCGACTCTCCATGCAGGAGGTTCGGGTCAGTTGGCAGCCTTTAAGTTTATGCAAGATCCAGTTGAGGTTGAATTTATCAAGGCTCATGCTGGATTGGATATCGGAGACACTGCAATTGGCATGCATGTCAAGCATGTTCAGGTTCCGATTCGCCCTCTTTTGAGAGAGATTGGTCATGCACATGTAACGGCGCTGGCTAGTCGTCCAAAATTAATCGGAGGTGCGCGTGCGCACTATCCGCAAGATTCTATTAGAAAGTCGTGAGAATGAATAAAGGAGATGAAAGTGTTTAAAAAAGACCGTTTTTCAATTCGTAAGATTAAGGGAGTTGTAGGTTCTGTATTTCTTGGAAGCCTTTTGATGGCTCCTTCTGTAGTGGATGCAGCTACCTATCACTATGTAGATAAAGAAGTTATTTCACAAGAAGCTAAAGATTTAATCAAGACAGGAAAACCTGATGGAAATGAAGTTGTATATGGTTTGGTGTATCAAAAAGACCAGCTGCCACAAACAGGGACAGAAGCATCTGTTTTGACAGCTTTTGGTTTGCTGACTGTTGGGAGCTTGCTTTTAATCTACAAGAGAAAGAAAATTGCCAGCGTCTTTTTAGTTGGAGCTATGGGATTGGTAGTTCTTCCTAGTGCAGGGGCTGTAGACCCAGTTGCGACCCTAGCACCGGCTAGTCGAGAGGGTGTTGTTGAAATGGAGGGCTATCGCTATGTTGGTTATCTATCAGGCGACATCCTCAAAACGCTTGGCTTGGACACTGTTTTAGAAGAAGCCTCAGCTAAACCTGGAGAGGTGACTGTGGTCGAAGTTGAGAATCCCCAAGTAACAACAAATCAGGAGCAAGCTAAGCCAAAAAACCAAGCAGTAGAGACAGAGGAAGCTCCAAAAGAAGAAGCACCTAAAACAGAAGAAAGTCCAAAGGAAGAACCAAAATCGGAGGTAAAACCTACTGACGACACCCTTCCTAAAGCAGAAGAGGGGAAAGAAGCTTCAGCAGAATCAGCTCCAGTTGAAGAAGTAAGTGGAGCAGTTGATTCAAAAATAGATGAACAAGCACCAGTCAAGCCAGAAAGTCAACCATCAGATAAACAAGCTGAGGAGCCAAAAGTTGAACCACCAGTAGAACAAGCAAAAGTCCCAGAACAACCCGTGCAACCTACACAACCGGAGCAACCAAGGATACCAAAAGATTCATCACAACAAGAAGATCCTAAAGAGGATAAGGTATCGGAAGAGACACCGAAACAAGAAGATAAACAGCCAGAAGTAGTAAAAACAAAAGATGAGGCTGCTAATCAACCTGTTGAAGAACCAAAAGTTGAAACGCCTGCTGTAGAAAAACAAACGGAACCAGCTGAGGAATCAAAAGTTGAACAAGTAGGTGAACCAGTTGTACCAAGAGAAGACGAAACGGCACCAATAGCACCAGTCGAGCCAGAAAAGCAACCAGAAGCTTCTAAAGAAGAGAAGACTGCGGAAGAAACACCGAAACAAGAAGAGTCAACTCCAGATACCAAGGCTGAAGAAACTGTAGAACATCAGGACGAAACACCAAAAGTAGAACATAAAACAACTCCTGAAGAAGGTGTGCTAAATGTAATAGAGATTAAGCCTGAAGTTATAGTAACTAAAGAGTCTGTGCCTTTTAAGACAATTGAGCAAGACGATGAGAATCTCACTAAGGGAGAAACAAAAGTTATTCGAGAAGGTGTGGCAGGTGAACGCACTATTTTAACTGAAGTCACTACTATTGATGGAAAACAGTCTAGTAAAGTATTAGAGGATACAATAACAACCAAGCCAGTAGATGAAATAAAAGGTATTGGTACTAAAGAACCAGTTGATAAAAGTGAGTTAAAGAATCAAATTGATAAAGCTAGTTCAGTTTCTCCTACTGATTATTCTACAGCAAGTTATGGTGCATTGACTCCTGTTTTAGAAACTGCAAAAGGTGTCTATGCTTCAGAGTCTGTAAAACAGCCTGAGGTAAATAGCGAGACAGATAAACTTAAAACGGCTATCGATGCTCTAAGTGTCGATAAAACTGAGTTAAACAAAACTATCGCTGACGCAAAATCAAAAACTAAAGAGCACTACAGTGATGCATCTTGGGCAAACCTTCAAGATGTATTAGCTGAAGCTGAAAAAGTTACAAACACCCCAGCTACTAAGCAAAGCGAAGTTGATCATGTTTATGAAAAACTTAAAGCTGCTGTCGCTGGTTTAACCACAGATAAGACCGAACTTGAAAAACAACTTCACCTTGCAAACGAAAAAACTCAAACTGACTACAGTGCTACATCTTGGAACGCTTTGGAAGAAGCGAAAACTGACGCTCAAACTGTAAAATACAACGACAAAGCTACTCAAGTTCAAATCGATGAAACTGCTAAAAAACTTAAAGCTGCTATTGATGCATTAAAAACTGATAAGACTGAACTGGAAAAACAACTTGCTGATGCTAACTCTAAGACAGAAGCTGATCATAGTCCTGCGACTTGGTCTGCATTAGAAGAAGCGAAAAAAACTGCTCAAGCCGTAGAAGATAACGCTACTGCTACTCAAACTCAAATCGATGAAGCCGCTAAGAACTTGAAAGCCGCTATTGATGCACTTAATGTTGATAAAACAAAATTACAAGAGCAAATAACAGTTGCTAATCAAAAACAAGAAACTGACTACAGTCCAAAAACTTGGAACAACTTCAAACAAGCCGAAATCAAAGCCAAAGAAATCAACGATCAAACTACTCCACTTCCTAAACAAAGTGAAATAGATGCGGCTACTAAAGCTCTTCAAGCCGCTATAAATGCTCTTGCCGTCGATAAGACTGCATTGCAAAATGCTATTAACACAGCTAACAGCAAACATAAAGAAGAATACACTACTCAAACATGGAAAGCTTTAGAAGATGCCCTTGTAGCAGCAAACCCTGTAAATTCAGATGAAGCTGCCACTCAAAGTAAAGTAGATGATGCTACTAGAAGATTACAAGAAGCTATCAAAAACTTAGTTCCATTGACTGAAAAACCAGTATTAAAATTTGTAAACACTGATAAGAAAGTATTAGAACGTGAAGCAATTGCTAAGTATTCTCTAGAAAACCAAAATAAAACAAAAATTAAATCAATTACAGCTACTCTGAAAAAAGGAGAAACAGTTGTTAGCACTGTAGAGCTTACAGGCGATGATGTAAATAATGAAACTATAGACGCAGCATTTAAAAACCTAGAGTATTACAAAGAATACACTCTATCTACAACTATGGTTTACGATAGAGGTAACGGTGATGTAACAGAAATCTTAGATAATCAACCAATCCAACTAGACCTTAAAAAAGTTGAGATTAAAGATATTAAAGAAACAAGATTGATGAAAGTGGATGAGAATGGAAATGAAACAGATAGTAGCCTTCTAGAAACTGTTCCAGAAAATCTAACGTCATATTATCTAAAAATTACCACTAATCATAATAAAGTAACAAGGCTTGCCATTACTAATATAGAGGAAGTAACTGAGGAGGAGACATCCCTATTTAAAGTTACTGCTTCAGCTCCTGATTTAATCCAACGTGATTCAAATAATAGCTTGAGTCAAACGTACACTTATTACATAGAGAAACCCAAAGCATCGCAAAATAACGTTTACTATAACTTCAAAGATTTAGTAGATGCTATGCAGAAAAATCCTAACGGTGAGTTTAAATTAGGAAAAAGTTTAGATGCACAGTATCTAGATGTTAGTAGTAAATCATATGTAACAGGTAATTTTAAGGGTACGCTCTCTAGTGATGGCGATAAGCACTATGCTATTTATAATTTGAAAAAGCCTTTATTTCATTTAATTGATAATGGTAAAGTGCAAAATATTAATTTTGAAAATGTGAATATCAATCTTCCGTCAGAAGATCATGTTTCTGTCATCAGTCATAAAATGCAAGGTGACCAGTCTCTTATTAAAGATGTTAAAGTAACGGGTAATATTACAGGTCGTAATCATGTGGCTGGATTTGTGAACTGGATAGAGCATGCTTCAAGACTTGAAAATATAGCTTTTATAGGTAATATCCATACAACTGGTAATGGTGCTAACTCCTATATGGGAGGTATTGCAGGCCGTATGTACGAAGGTATTATTGATAGAGCTTATGTCGATGCTAATCTTACAGGTAATCGTGTACGTGTTGGTGGAATTGTTGCCGTCATGGAACATAGAATAAATGGTGCTGGACGTGATAGATTTACAAAATTACGTAAGTCAGTTATGAAAGGTGTGATTAATTTATCAAACCCTGTTGAAGCTGGAGGTTTAATCAGTAAAAACTGGCCTTGGGGAAATGCTGATGACAATGTGAGTTACGCTAAGGTAGTAAAAGGTGAAATATTATATGGTTCTCCAGATATTAATGACAGTGATTTTGCATTTCCATATATTAAAAACAACTATAGTGTTTTAGGAGTTAGTGTCGGTAGTAAGTCATATACTTTATCCCATAATTTGAAAGAAATTTCCAAAGAAGATGCTGATAAACGTGTAGCTGGTTATGGCATTACTGCAAATTTGTTTGAGAGTGAAGAACTTCAAACAAATAGATTAAACAATATTGAAACTAAAGATAAAGAATATAAACTGATTCAAAACTACAAATCAGAATATGACCAAGCTTATAGAAATATTGCTAAACTTCAACCATTTTATAACAAAGACTGGATTGTAAATCAGGGTAATAAGTTAGAGCAAGATTCAAATCTTGTGAAGAAAGAAGTATTATCTGTTACAGGTATGAAGAATGGTCAATTTGTTACAGATTTATCTGATATTGATAAGATTATGATTCACTACGCTGATGGTATAAAGGAAGAAATGTCCGTGGCAGTCAATTCTGATTCTGGAGTAGCTCAAGTGAAAGAATATAATATAGTCGGTCAAAATATTGTTTACACACCAAACATGGTTGTTAAAGATCGTAGTGATCTGATGACTAAGGTTAAGGAAGCCTTGACTTCAGTAGAACTTCAGTCTGCGGGTGTCCGTTCGATCTTGGATAGACGTAATGACAGTAAAGATAAGAGTGCAAACACAGAGCAACGCCAAAATGGATATATTCGTGACTTCTATTTTGAGGAACATTTCCAAGAATTGAAGTCTAATATGGATACGATTGTCAAACATCTTGTGGAATCAGAAGATCATCAATTAAACATATCAGACGCAACTCAAAGAGCTCTTGTTAAGAAAGTTCAAGACAATAGCGCAAAAATTATGTTAGGTCTTGCTTACCTAAATCGATATTATGGTATCAATTTTGATGGTAAAACCATTAAAGACTTAATGATGTTTAAACCAGATTTTTATGGTAAAAATGTAGATGTCTTAGATAGACTGATTGAAATTGGTTCAAAAGAAAATACTTTAAAAGGTCATCGTACACATGATGCATTTAGAGAGGTATTGGCTAAGAACACGGTGTCTGGAAATCTTATTGACTTCTTACGATATAATATGAAGTTATTGACAGCCGACACAAATTTGAATGATTGGTTTATTCACTCCACTGAAGGTAAGGTTTATGTAGCAGAACGTCAGTCACGTGAAGAGGCTATTAAAACTGCTAAGTATCGTGCTTTTGACAATTTATCTCGCGGATACCATCAAAAGATGATTTTACCGCTCCTTAACCTTAAACAAACCCAAGCATTCTTGATATCGACCTACAATACTATATCATTTGGGACTGCTAATAAATACAATACCACACTGGATAAGTGGAAGGATAATATTAATTTGGCTGCAGACAGACAAATTAACTATCTTGATTTCTGGTATCGTTTAGCAACAGATGCGGTAAAAAATAAGCTTGTCAAAGATATTGTAACTCCAGTATGGGAAGGTTACCAAGTTTGGGGTCATAAATGGGGGCAATGGATGGATAAATATGGTAAGTTCGAAGATGGAACAGGCATTTATCCACCTACTCGTGAGCTTTATGGTCCTGTCGGTGAGCATTACGGTCCTAATGGAGCTGTTGCTGGGGCATATGCTACATATTATGATGACAAGAATGATACTCGAGCTAAAGTTGTATTTGTTATGTCTGATATGATTAGTGAATATGGTGCGTCTGCATTTACGCATGAGACTACTCATATAAATGACCGCGTAGCTTACTATGGAGGATACACGCATCGTGAAGGAACATTCTTAGAAGCCTTTGCTCAAGGCATGTTACAGTCCCCAGCAGAACATGGACACCAAGGTGAATACGGCGCACTTGGATTAAATATGGCATTTGAACGTTCAAATGATGGTAATCAATGGTACAACTATAACCCTAATAAGCTTCAATCACGAGAAGCTATTGATAAATATATGAAGAACTATAATGAAGCTCTGATGATGTTAGATTCTCTTGAAGCTGAAGCTGTCTTACCAAAATTACAAGGTAACAATGATAGCTGGTTCAAGAAAATGGATAAACAAATGCGTAAGGACGGACAACCTCACCAGTTTGACAAAATTCGCGATTTAAATGACACTGAGAAAGCACTTCAATTAAATAACATTAATGATTTAATTGATAATAATTTCATTACCAAACATGGTGCTCCTGGAAATAACACATACGATCCATCTGATTTTAGAACTGCTTATGTGAATATAAATATGATGACTGGTATCTATGGTGGTAATACCAGTGATGGTGCTCCTGGGGCTGCATCATTTAAACATAATGCATTTCGTATGTGGGGATATTTCGGATACGAAAATGGATTCATCGGATATGTTTCTAATAAATATAAATCCGAAGCCAATAAAGCAAGTCAAACTCTAAGTGATAAATTTATTATTGATAAAGTTTCTGGTGGTAAATTTAAAACTCTTGAAGACTGGAAAAAAACTTGGTATGAGGAAGTTCTTACAAAAGCTCAAAGAGGATTCACAGAAATTAATATTGACGGTGAAAACATCTCTTCATATAGTAGACTACAAGCATTATTCAATGCAGCTGTGACTAAAGATTTACAGGAGTTAAATGACCCTAAAATTAAAGACAAATATACAAATACTGTAAATCTTAAAGCTAAAGTGTACAAAGCATTACTTAAAAACACAGACGGTTTCTCTGGTGATCTATTTACTGCACCACAAGCATAGGGATGAATAAAATCGTAAAAAGGTAGATCAGCTTTGTCTGTATCTGCCTTTTTATGCTATACTTAAGCTATGCATAGAAAAACAGTGATTGATTTTAGGGCTTTGGGGGAGAGATACATCTTTACCCAGCCTATCAAAGAGTTAAAAACGAGAGATTTAGCGGAAGTAACAGCCTTGCTGGCACAAGTGGAAAGCTACCAAGAGCAGGGCTACTATGTGGTGGGTTATGTCAGCTATGAGGCTGCACCTGCTTTTGAGGAGAAATTAGCAGTTCATAAAGCTCCTTTACTGGCAGAGTATCTGCTATATTTTACCGTTCATGATAGGGTAGAAACATCCCCTATTCCTCTGATTTATGATGAGGTTGATTTGCCTTCAAATTGGCAGGAAGTAACGTCTGCAACAGACTATGAAAAGGCGATTGCCCAGATTCACTATCATTTGCGGCAGGGAGACACCTATCAGGTCAACTACACTGTCCAACTCAAGCAGGAGTTGTCTGCCAATCCTTTTGCTATCTACAATCGTATGGTGGTAGAGCAGGAGGCGGGCTACAATGCCTATGTGGAACATGACGAGATGGCAGTGATTTCCATGAGTCCAGAGCTCTTTTTTGAGCAGAATGACCGCGAGTTGACAACGCGCCCAATGAAGGGAACGACTCAGCGTGGGGTAACTGACCAAGAAGATCTTGAACAGGCTAGTTGGCTGGAGCAGGATCCCAAAAATCGCTCTGAAAACATGATGATTGTGGACCTCTTGCGCAACGATATGAATCGTATTTCTGAGGTGGGGAGTGAGCACGTGGAGCGTCTTTGCCAAGTAGAACAGTATTCAACGGTTTGGCAGATGACTTCGACCATCAAGAGTCAATTGCGAGAGGATGTGGACCTTGTTGAAATTTTTCGCTCTCTCTTTCCTTGTGGATCCATAACGGGCGCACCGAAAATTGCGACTATGGAGATTATCAAGGACTTGGAGCCACAACCGCGCGGAGTCTACTGTGGAACGATTGGTCTCTTGCTTCCAAATGGACGACGGATTTTTAATGTTGCTATCCGTACTATTCAACTTCACAAAGGTCAAGCCATCTATGGAGTTGGCGGAGGTATTACATGGGATAGCACTTGGGAATCTGAATATCGTGAGGTTCATCAAAAGGCTGCTGTGCTTTATCGGAAACAAGCTCTTTTCCAAATAATTACAACTGGAAAAATCAGCCAAAAACAACTGCTGTTTGAAGAACAACATCTGGAAAGACTGAGAAAAGCTAGTCGGTATTTTGCCTTTCCATTTGATTCAGAAAACTTGAAACAAAAGATAGAGGAAGAGTGTCAGGATTGTGACATTGATCAAGACTACCGCTTGCGAATTAGCCTTAGCAAGTCTGGAGAGATAGAAGTCGATCGTCAAGTATTGGAACCTCTCAGTCCAACCTTCTGCCATGCCCAACTCTGCCTGCAGGAAGCCAATTTGCAACAAGCATTTACCTATTTTAAAACAAGCCACCGACCGCATTTGAGCCTAGGGGAACAAGAGAAGATATACCACAATAAGTCAGGAGAGCTACTTGAAACCTCTATTGGAAATTTGGTTCTGAAAATCGCTGGAAAACTCTACACACCGCCTATCAGACTTGGTATCTTGCCAGGAATTTACCGTCAGTATTTACTAGAAACAGGACAAGTAGAAGAGAAAGTCTTGACCTTGACAGACTTAGCCCAAGTTGAGGCTATATATGGCTGTAATGCAGTGAGAGGCTTGTATGAACTAAGACTTGAGGAGAATTAGATGAAACTGATATTTTTGCATGGGTTAGGGCAGTCCGGAGAGAGTTGGAAAGAAGTTCGGAATCTACTGACAGATTATTCTTCTGAGGCTATCGAGTTATTTCCTTCTGGAGTTGGCAGCTATCAAAAAGCCAAGGAGCGAGTTTATCAGCAACTAGCTCAAGAGATAGAACCTTTTGTTTTGATTGGATTGTCCTTAGGTGCTGCCCTGGCACTAGAACTTTCCAGTTACGATTTACCAAATCTTCGAGCTTTGGTTTTATCAGGATGCCCGCTTAAATTAGCAGGGAATATCCTATTTTATCTTCAGTTGCTGATTTTTAAACTACTTCCCAAAAGACTATTTGAAAAACAGGGGGCAGACAAGACTTTTATAATAGGTATTTCCAAAGAATTGAAGACACTTGATTTAACGGATATAGCAGGGATTTGCCCCTATCCAACCTTACTAATTTGTGGCAGCAAAGATAAACCGAATCTTAGTTCTATGAGAAGTCTTCATAAACTAATATCAGAATCCCAATTTCAGATTATCCCAGACGGCTCTCATGTCTTGAATAAGGAAAAACCAAAGGAGTTTGTAGAAAATACCAGAAGTTTCCTTGAATTGCTGAAATAAGTTTGATAAAATAATATTGAAATCGATAACATTCCTATAGGAGAAAGTAATGAACAAACGTCTATTTTTTAAAATGAGTTTGGCGACGTTGTCAGTTTTAGCCTTATTTTCACAACCAGTTTTAGCAGAGGAAAATATTCATTTTTCTAGTTGTAAAGAAGCTTGGGCGAATGGATACGCAGATATTCACAAGGGAGAACCTGGGTATTCTGCCAGGTTAGACCGCGATCATGATGGTGTGGCTTGTGAATTGAAAAATGCCCCTAAGGGTGCCTTTAAAGCAAAACAAGAGACTACAACCCAAACTGATACAAGTTCAGCAACAACAAGTGGCTGGGTTAAGCAGGATGGTGCTTGGTACTACTTTGATGGAAATGGCAATCCAGTGAAAAATGCATGGCAGGGAAGCTATTACCTGAAATCAGATGGTAAAATGGCACAGAGTGAATGGATTTATGACTCTTCTTATCAAGCTTGGTATTATTTGAAATCAGATGGTTCATATGCTCGCAATGCATGGCAAGGAGCTTACTACCTGAAGTCAAACGGTAAAATGGCACAAGGTGAGTGGGTTTATGACTCTTCTTATCAAGCCTGGTATTACTTGAAATCAGATGGTTCATACGCTCGCAATGCATGGCAAGGAAACTACTATTTGAAATCAGATGGCAAAATGGCTAAGAATGAGCGAGTTGATGGAGGCCGCTACTATGTAGATGCCTCAGGTCTCTGGAAACCATAAATTAGATAAAATTTAGAAAGTTAATGCAAACCTTTGCATAAATGAGTGAATTTTGTTATACTAGTACTGTAAGCATTTTCAATTAATTCATAATGAAAAAGGAGAATATGATGAGTCAAAAGATTATTGGGATTGACCTTGGTGGAACTTCTATCAAATTTGCAATCTTAACAACAGCAGGAGAAATCCAAGAAAAATGGTCTATCAAGACTAACATTTTGGATGAGGGAAGTCATATCGTTGATGATATGATTGAGTCTATTCAACATCGTTTGGATTTGCTTGGATTGGCAGCAGCAGACTTCCAAGGTATCGGAATGGGATCACCAGGTGTGGTTGACCGTGAAAAAGGGACTGTTATCGGTGCCTACAACCTCAACTGGAAAACCCTTCAACCAATCAAAGAAAAGATTGAAAAAGCCTTGGGCATTCCATTTTTCATCGATAATGATGCCAACGTGGCAGCTCTTGGTGAGCGCTGGATGGGTGCTGGTGATAACCAACCAGATGTTGTCTTTATGACACTCGGTACTGGTGTTGGTGGCGGTATCGTTGCAGAAGGCAAATTGCTTCACGGTGTTGCTGGTGCAGCAGGTGAGCTTGGCCACATCACTGTTGACTTTGACCAACCAATTGCATGTACTTGCGGTAAGAAAGGTTGCCTTGAGACAGTTGCTTCAGCAACAGGGATTGTCAACTTGACTCGTCGCTATGCGGATGAATACGAAGGCGATGCAGCTTTGAAACGCTTGATTGATAACGGAGAAGAAGTAACTGCTAAGACTGTCTTTGACCTTGCAAAAGAAGGAGACGACCTTGCTTTAATCGTTTACCGTAACTTCTCACGTTACTTGGGAATCGCTTGTGCTAACATTGGTTCAATCCTAAACCCATCAACAATCGTTATCGGTGGTGGTGTATCAGCTGCGGGAGAATTCCTTCTACAAGGTGTTCAAAAAGTCTACGATGAAAATAGTTTCCCACAAGTACGCACATCTACTAAATTAGCTCTTGCAACTCTAGGAAATGACGCTGGAGTTATCGGAGCAGCATCACTTGTATTGCAATAAGATAAAGAAGGAGAAAATTGCTTTCTAAAAGCGAGTGATTTTCCTCCTTTCTTTTTTTATGCTATACTAGTTAGGACAATAAATGAGGTGAGAGTAAATGACAAAAGCAGATACGATTTTTAAAGAGAATATTGAACGAATCCTCAAAGACGGTGTCTTTTCTGAGCAGGCCCGTCCCAAGTACAAGGATGGGACTGTTGCCAACTCTAAATATGTAACGGGTGCATTTGCTGAGTATGACTTGGCAAAAGGAGAATTTCCTATCACAACCTTGCGTCCCATTGCCATCAAATCCGCCATCAAAGAAGTTCTCTGGATCTACCAAGACCAGTCCAATAGCCTAGAAGTGCTGAATAGCAAATACAATGTTCACTACTGGAATGATTGGGAAGTGGGAAATACAGGAACCATCGGTGAGCGCTATGGTGCCGTTGTTAAGAAACACGACATTATCAATAAGCTTCTTAAACAGTTGGAAGCCAATCCTTGGAACCGCCGCAATATCATCTCCCTCTGGGATTACCAAGCTTTCGAAGAAACAGATGGGCTGCTCCCATGCGCTTTTCAGACCATGTTTGATGTCCGTCGTGTTGATGGGGAAATCTATCTGGATGCGACCTTGACCCAGCGTTCGAATGACATGCTGGTGGCCCACCACATCAACGCTATGCAGTACGTGGCTCTTCAAATGATGATTGCCAAGCATTTTGGCTGGAAGGTTGGGAAGTTCTTCTATTTTATCAACAACCTCCATATCTATGACAATCAATTTGAACAAGCTCAGGAATTGCTTCGTCGTGAGCCGTCAAACTGCCAACCACGTTTGGTCTTGAATGTTCCAGATGGGACCAATTTCTTTGATATCAAAGCAGAAGATTTTGAGTTGGTGGATTATGACCCTGTCAAGCCACAGTTGAAGTTTGATCTAGCTATTTAATACTCTTCGAAAATCTCTTCAAACCACGTCAGCGTCGCTTCATCAACAACCTCAAAACAGTGTTTTGAGCTTACTACGTCAGTCTTATCTACAACCTCAAAACGGTGTTTTGAGCAACCTGCGGCCAGTTTCCTAGTTTGCTCTTTGATTTTCATTGAGTATAAAAGAATAGAAAAAAGAAGTTGAGAAAATAACTCCCAACTTCTTTTGTTTCTTAACGTGATACGCGACGTCGAGCTGCTTTTTTACGGTTTTCTTCGATGAAAGCTGCTTTTTGCTCTTCTGGTTCGATTACTTTCTTTTTAAATGCGTATACTGCACCTGCAACGGCAGCGACAGTTCCTGCGACACCTGTTACAAGACCTTTAGCGAATCCTTTAGTCATGAGTCTTCCTCCTTTATCTTCTTAATCAGCCAGCCTCCTCAAGAGGTCACATTTTTCTGACTGACCTTTTTGTGTTATAATAATAGTAACGAAAAAATGGGAATTTTTCAAGGAAAAAAGATGAAAACAAAAATAATTGTGATTGTTGGACCGACTGCAGTTGGAAAGACGGCTCTAGCCATTGAAGTGGCCAAGCGTTTTAATGGCGAAGTGGTTAGTGGAGATAGCCAGCAAGTCTATCGAGGTCTGGATATTGGAACGGCTAAGGCTAGTCTAGAAGAGCAGGCAGCTGTTCCTCATCATTTAATCGATGTTAGAGAGGTAACCGAGTCTTACTCGGCTTTTGATTTTGTTTCAGAAGCTAAGATGGCTATTGAGGATATTCACAGTCGTGGCAAGCTAGCCATTATCGCCGGTGGGACTGGACTTTATATCCAGAGCTTGCTAGAAGGTTACCACCTGGGTGGGGAGACACCTCATGAGGAGATTTTGGCCTATCGGGCTAGTTTAGAGCCTTATACAGATGAGGAATTAGCTCATCTGGTGGAGCAAGCTGGCCTTGAGATTCCCCAGTTTAATCGTCGTCGTGCGATGCGTGCCTTGGAAATTGCCCATTTTGGTCAGGATTTGGAAAATCAAGAGACCTTGTATGAACCATTGATTATCTGCTTGGATGAAGAGCGCAGTCAACTTTATGAGCGTATCAACCACCGAGTGGATTTGATGTTTGAGGCTGGGCTTTTGGATGAGGCCAAGTGGCTTTTTGACCATTACCCTGATGTGCAGGCTGCTAAAGGAATTGGTTACAAGGAACTCTTTCCTTATTTCCGTGGAGAGCAGAGTTTGGAGGAAGCTAGTGAGAGCCTCAAACAGGCGACCCGTCGTTTTGCCAAGCGTCAGTTGACCTGGTTCCGTAATCGCATGCAGGTCACCTTTTATCAGATTGGAGAAGCTGGTGTGCAAGACCGAATTTTAAGCCAGATAGAGGAGTTTTTAGATGATTGAAACGGAGAAAAAAGAGGAACGGGTCCTGCTCATTGGTGTAGAATTGCAGGGCATGGACAATTTTGATCTCTCTATGGAAGAATTGGCCAGTCTAGCTAAGACAGCTGGGGCAGTCGTTGTAGATAGCTACAGACAAAAACGTGAAAAGTATGATTCTAAGACCTTCGTCGGCTCTGGTAAGTTGGAAGAAATTGCCCTCATGGTGGATGCAGAAGAAATCACCACTGTCATCGTCAACAACCGTCTGACCCCAAGGCAAAATGTCAATCTAGAAGAAGTTCTGGGTGTTAAGGTCATTGACCGTATGCAGTTGATTTTGGATATCTTTGCCATGCGAGCTCGAAGCCATGAAGGGAAGCTCCAAGTTCACCTAGCCCAGCTCAAATACCTCTTGCCTCGCTTGGTTGGTCAGGGAATTATGCTCAGCCGTCAGGCAGGGGGAATTGGTTCCCGTGGTCCTGGTGAAAGCCAGCTGGAGTTGAACCGTCGTAGTGTTCGCAATCAAATCACGGATATCGAGCGCCAACTCAAGGTGGTTGAGAAAAATCGGGCCACAATCAGAGAAAAACGTCTGGAGTCCAGCACCTTTAAGATTGGTTTGATTGGTTACACCAATGCTGGGAAGTCAACTATTATGAACACCTTGACCAGTAAAACCCAGTATGAGGCTGACGAGCTCTTTGCGACTCTGGACGCGACGACTAAGAGTATCCATCTGGGGGGCAATCTTCAAGTAACTTTGACAGATACCGTGGGCTTTATCCAAGATTTGCCGACAGAGTTGGTGTCCAGTTTTAAGTCGACCTTGGAAGAAAGCAAGCATGTGGACCTTCTGGTTCATGTTATCGATGCCAGCAATCCTTACCATGAGGAGCATGAAAAAACGGTTCTGTCTATTATGAAAGACTTAGATATGGAAGATATTCCTCGCCTGACCCTCTATAATAAAGCGGATTTGGTGGAAGATTTCACGCCTACCCAAACGCCTTATGCCCTCATTTCTGCCAAGTCTGAGGATAGTCGTGAGAATTTGCAGGCTTTGTTTTTAGAGAAAATCAAGGATATTTTCGAACCCTTTACCCTGCGAGTGCCTTTTTCAAAGTCCTACAAGATTCATGATTTAGAAAGTGTTGCGATTCTTGAAGATCGTGACTACCAAGATGATGGAGAAGTGATTACAGGCTACATTTCTGAGAAAAATAAATGGAGGTTAGAGGAATTTTATGACTGATATTAAAACGTTGGCTCTAAAATATGGGGGCTATACAAATCTGGACAAGGTCTATCTGGATCAGCTTCTAGCTGGCAAGACAGAGCAGGAGCAGTTGACACTTATCACACCTCCGCCAAGTGTGGTCAATGCCTACTTTGCAGAGCTATACCAGAAAAAGAGTCCTGAGACTGCGACGAATTATTTTGCAGAAGTCAGTCAGGAACTGAATCTCTACAATGCTGAACCTAGTTTCACTCTTGAAAACAAACCTTTTATTCGCCTTAACCTGTCTGGTAAATCCTTTGGTTTTTGCTATGAGAGTGAGGGTCTGGGTCGGATTTTCTCTGAAAATGAAAAGGTAATCTCAGATGACTTGCTTTTTGAAATTGCGCAAATTTTCCCCCATCAACTGGTCTTTGAGGAGTCTGGCAAGATTTACATGAAGGCTGTTGGAGATGAGGAAGTTGTTAGCATGGAGAGTCTAACAGCTTTGACTGATTTGGAAAGCTTGGCTGATGGTCGCAAGCGTCTTAAAGGATACAGCCAAGAGGAGCTATTACAAGAAGCTACTGCTTTTTCTGGCAAGCGCTATTTCCGATCGGAAAACCGCACAGCCATGTTATATATTGATTAATTAGGAAGTATCGAATGGATATTCAATTTTTAGGAACGGGGGCTGGCCAGCCCTCTAAAGCCCGCAACGTTTCAAGTCTCGCCCTGAAACTTTTGGACGAGATTAACGAAGTCTGGCTCTTTGACTGTGGAGAAGGTACGCAAAATCGCATTCTGGAAACCACAATTAGACCACGTAAGGTCAGCAAAATCTTTATCACTCACTTGCATGGAGACCACATTTTTGGTCTGCCAGGTTTCCTTTCTAGCCGTGCCTTTCAGGCCAATGAAGAGCAGACAGATTTGGAAATCTATGGACCGCAAGGGATTAAGTCCTTTGTCTTAACCAGTCTTCGTGTGTCCGGTTCGCGCCTGCCTTACCGTATTCATTTTCATGAGTTTGACCAAGATTCTTTAGGAAAAATCCTTGAAACCGATAAATTCACGGTGTATGCAGAGGAGCTGGATCATACTATTTTCTGTGTTGGCTATCGTGTCATGCAAAAGGACCTAGAAGGTACCTTGGATGCTGAAAAGCTCAAGGCTGCTGGCGTCCCATTTGGCCCACTTTTTGGAAAAATCAAAAACGGTCAGAACGTTGTTCTCGAAGATGGGACTGAAATCAAGGCAGCTGACTATATCTCAGCGCCACGTCCAGGTAAGATTATCACTATTCTTGGTGACACCCGAAAAACTAGTGCCAGTGTGCGTCTGGCTGTTAATGCCGATGTCCTTGTCCATGAATCCACTTATGGCAAGGGTGATGAAAAAATTGCTCGTAACCATGGCCACTCTACTAACATGCAAGCTGCACAAGTAGCGGTAGAAGCAGGTGCCAAACGCCTCTTGCTCAACCATATCAGTGCCCGTTTTCTCTCAAAAGATATCAGCAAACTCAAGAAAGACGCTGCTAGTGTTTTTGAAAATGTCCATGTGGTCAAAGACTTGGAAGAAGTGGAAATCTAAAAGCTTGAGAAAGGATAAGTATGTCTACTATTCTCATTACCGGAGCTAGCGGTGGTCTAGCCCAAGAAATGGTCAAACTCCTGCCCAATGACCAACTCATCTTGCTTGGTCGAAATAAGGAAAAATTAGTCCAAATCTACAGAAATCATCCCTGTGCAGAATTGATTGAAATCGATATTACCGATGATTCAGCCTTAGAAACTCTGGTAACTGACCTCTATCTCCGTTATGGCAAGATTGATGTCTTGATAAACAACGCTGGTTACGGGATTTTTGAGGAATTTGACCAGATTTCCGACCAAGATATTCATCAGATGTTCGAGGTCAATACCTTTGCCCTTATGAATCTATCTCGACGCCTTGCGGCCCGTATGAAAGAGAGTCGAAAAGGCCATATCATCAATATTGTTAGCATGGCAGGTTTGATTGCTACTGGCAAGTCCAGTCTCTACTCAGCGACCAAGTTTGCGGCCATTGGCTTTTCAAATGCGTTACGTCTCGAACTTATGCCCTATGGAGTCTATGTGACAACAGTCAATCCCGGACCAATCCGAACAGGATTTTTTGACCAGGCCGACCCAGATGGCACCTATCTCAAATCGGTTGACCGCTTCCTTTTAGAACCAGATGCAGTGGCTAAAAAGATTGTCAAGATTATAGGGAAAAACAAACGAGAACTCAATCTCCCGATTTTGTTGAACCTAGCCCATAAGTTTTATACTCTCTTTCCCAAGCTAGCTGATAAGTTGGCAGGGGAGACTTTTAATTATAAGTAAAAAGAACCAATGCGTAGGTTGTTGCTAGCCTACATATTGGTTCTTATCATTTCTCAACTATCAAACTGAACTTCTTCTAGTAGATAGTCGATAAAGCGTTCGCCCATCTTGGATAGGCTGGTTTTTTCATGCTGGATATAGACCAGCTCAATTGGGTCATCAATATCCAGTGGGATAGAAACGATATTGTCTCCGTTGAGGTTACTGTTCAAAATCCCTGTTGCAATGGTATATCCATCCAAACCAATCAAGAGATTAAAGAGGGTAGCACGGTCGCTGACTACGATGGATTTCTTGTGGTGTTCTTGGGAAAGAATCTCTTCTGAAAAGTAGAAGGAGTTGTGCGTCCCTTGGTCATAACTCAGATAAGGGAAATTCTCCAAATCAGACAGTTTAACCTTGTCTTTCTTTGCCAGAGGGTTGGTCTTGCTGACAAAGATATGCGGTTGCGCTGTGAAGAGATGGTGAGCCAGCAGGTGATTGTCATCCAGCATCTTGGTTAAAACATCTCGGTTATAACTGTTTAAAAAGAGGACACCAACTTCACTACGGAAGTTCTTGACGTCGTCGATAATTTCCCAAGTACGAGTTTCACGAAGGAAGAGCTCGTATTTCTCCATATCGCTTTTCTTGAGCAAAGAGACAAAGGCATTGACCACAAAGGCATAGTGCTGAGACGAAACGCTAAAGAGTTCGCGGTGGGCGACAGGATTTTTATAGCGTTCCTCCAGAAGCTGGGTTTGCTCGACAACCTGACGGGCATAAGAGAGAAACTCCATCCCATCACGGGTCAAGGTGATGCCCTTAGGATTACGAATAAAGATTTCAATGCCCATTTCATTTTCCAAATCTCTCACAGCATTGGAAAGACTTGGCTGAGTGATAAAGAGTTGCTTGGCTGCTTCATTCATGGAGCCAGTTTCGACGATTTTGATAATATAATGTAATTGTTGAATTCTCATGTTTTTATTGTACCACACTTGCCTTAGAATCGCCAAAGAAGATAGGAAAATCAGGGTATTGTGTAAGTCTCTTCTTGAAAAAAACACAAAATTTTGCTAGAATGAGTCTTATGAAAACATTCTATGATGTGCAGCAATTCCTCAAACGATTTGGTATTATTGTTTACATGGGAAAACGTTTATATGATATTGAACTGATGAAGTTGGAACTCTCTCGGATTTACGATGCAGGGTTGATGGACAAATTAGACTATCTGGAAGCAGAAGCGGTTCTTCGCAGAGAGCACAAGGTAGAATTGGATTATATTGAGAAAAATGGAGAAAAGAACTAATGGTTACTTGGATTTTGTGGGCACTTATACTGGCAATGTTGGCGTGGATGGGCTTTAACTATCTTCGTATTCGCCGTGCGGCTAAAATTGTGGACAATGAGGAATTTGAAGCCTTGATTCGTACGGGTCAATTGATTGATTTGCGCGACCCAGCTGAATTCCACAGAAAACATATTCTTGGTGCCCGCAATATTCCTTCAAGTCAGTTGAAGACTAGTCTTGCAGCCCTTCGTAAGGATAAACCTGTCCTTCTCTACGAAAACCAACGTGCGCAGCGTGTCACAAATGCAGCCCTTTATTTGAAAAAACAAGGTTTTTCTGAGATTTATATCCTTTCTTATGGACTGGATTCTTGGAAAGGGAAAGTCAAAGTTGAGAAATAAGAAAACGAGCTTGGATGTTTCCGAGCTCATTTTTTAACCACTTTTTCTGAGAAATTCACGAATGCTTGTCAGCTCTTCTGAGTTGAGGGAGCGATAGTCTCCCTCTTGCAGGTTTTCATCCAAGCTCCAAGGGCCAAAATGGGTGCGTTTGAGGGAGGTCACCTTGACACCAACCGAGAGAAACATTTTCTTAACCTGATGAAATTTTCCTTCTGAAATGGTGATGGAGGCTTGACTGAAGGAAGGACTTGCAGATAGAATCTCTAGTCTTGCAGCTTTACAGACAGTGCCATCTAAAAAGACAATTCCCTTTTGAAATGCTTGGATATGGTCAGGTGTTAGAAGTCCATTAACCTCAACTTGATAAGTCTTATTCACATGATATTGGGGATGGAGGAGCTGAAAGCCCAAGGGACCGTTATCGGTCAAGAGGAGGAGTCCTGTCGTATCTCGGTCCAGTCGGCCGACGGCATAGAGCTTGTCAGACTGGATGTCAGGCGGAAGGAGATCCATGACTGTTGGAAGTTTCTTGTCTTTGTTGGCTGTAACGACACCAGCAGGCTTATGAAGCATAAGGTAGGTGTGCTCATAGCCTTGAATGATTCGGTCCTGATAAAGGAGTTCTTGTAGTCCTGTATCGATGTTTTGGGCTAAGGAGCGGGCTGGGCAAGCATCGACTAAAATTTCTCCTTTTAGTAAGGCTTGTTTCATGGCCTTTCGACTGATTTTTTCTTGGGCTAATAAATTATCTAAACGCATACTGTGCCTATCTTATCATAAGTCGCTTGCTTTGAAAAGGCTTGATGTGAAAAGAAAAGCATAGTGAAAACATTTACACTTGCTTGAGTTATGTTATTTACCTGAAATTATGGTATAATCGTTCAGTTAGAAAATAAATTTTGAATATTATAGAGGAAATCATGACAAAACTTAGAGAAGATATCCGTAACATTGCGATTATCGCCCACGTTGACCACGGTAAAACAACCCTTGTTGATGAATTATTGAAACAATCAGAGACTCTTGATGCACGTACTGAATTGGCTGAGCGTGCTATGGACTCAAACGATATCGAAAAAGAGCGTGGAATTACCATCCTTGCTAAGAATACAGCTGTTGCTTACAACGGAACTCGTATCAACATCATGGACACACCAGGACACGCGGACTTCGGTGGAGAAGTTGAGCGTATCATGAAAATGGTTGACGGTGTTGTCTTGGTCGTAGATGCCTACGAAGGAACTATGCCACAAACTCGTTTCGTATTGAAAAAAGCTTTGGAACAAGACCTTGTCCCAATCGTGGTTGTTAACAAAATCGATAAACCATCAGCTCGTCCAGCAGAAGTAGTGGACGAAGTCTTGGAACTGTTCATCGAGCTTGGTGCTGATGACGACCAGCTTGACTTCCCAGTGGTGTATGCTTCAGCTATCAACGGGACTTCTTCCTTGTCAGATGATCCAGCTGACCAGGAAGCTACTATGGCACCAATCTTTGACACGATTATCGACCATATCCCAGCTCCAGTAGATAACTCAGATGAGCCTTTGCAGTTCCAAGTATCACTTTTGGACTACAATGACTTCGTTGGTCGTATCGGTATCGGTCGTGTCTTCCGTGGTACTGTTAAGGTTGGGGACCAAGTTACCCTTTCTAAACTTGACGGCACAACTAAAAACTTCCGTGTTACAAAACTCTTCGGTTTCTTTGGTTTGGAACGTCGTGAAATCCAAGAAGCAAAAGCAGGTGATTTGATTGCCGTTTCTGGTATGGAAGATATCTTTGTCGGTGAAACTATCACTCCGACAGATGCAGTTGAAGCTCTTCCAATCCTACACATCGATGAGCCAACTCTTCAAATGACTTTCTTGGTTAACAACTCACCATTTGCTGGTAAAGAAGGTAAATGGGTAACTTCTCGTAAGGTAGAAGAACGTTTGCAGGCAGAATTGCAAACAGACGTTTCCCTTCGTGTCGACCCAACTGACTCTCCAGATAAATGGACTGTTTCAGGACGTGGAGAATTGCACTTGTCAATCCTTATCGAAACAATGCGTCGTGAGGGCTATGAACTTCAAGTATCTCGTCCAGAAGTTATCGTAAAAGAAATCGACGGTGTTAAATGCGAACCATTTGAACGTGTTCAAATCGACACTCCAGAAGAATACCAAGGTTCTGTTATCCAAAGCCTTTCTGAACGTAAGGGTGAAATGTTGGATATGATTTCAACTGGTAATGGTCAAACTCGTTTGGTCTTCCTTGTTCCAGCGCGTGGGTTGATTGGTTACTCAACTGAGTTCTTGTCAATGACTCGTGGTTACGGTATCATGAACCACACCTTCGACCAATACTTGCCATTGATTCCAGGTGAAATTGGTGGTCGTCACCGTGGTGCCCTTGTTTCTATCGATGCTGGTAAGGCTACAACTTACTCAATCATGTCTATCGAAGAACGCGGTACGATCTTTGTCAACCCAGGTACTGAGGTTTATGAAGGAATGATCATCGGTGAAAACTCTCGTGAAAATGACTTGACAGTTAACATCACTAAGGCGAAACAAATGACCAACGTTCGTTCAGCTACTAAGGACCAAACAGCTGTTATCAAGACACCTCGTATCTTGACACTTGAAGAGTCTCTTGAGTTCTTGAACGACGATGAGTACATGGAAGTAACGCCTGAGTCTATCCGTTTGCGTAAACAAATCCTTAACAAAGCAGAGCGTGAGAAAGCTAACAAGAAGAAAAAATCAGCTGAATAAGAGCTAGAAAGAGAGAAAGATGGTCTATTTAGTCCTAGGAATTTTACTGCTCCTACTCTATGTATTTGCAACACCAGAAAGCATTAAAGGGACAGTCAATATCGTCGCTATGGTATGTATTTTAGTGGCACTTTTGGTTTTGTTGGCTCTATCTTTTCTGAAAATTTTTCAATTACCAACAGAAATATTCCTAGCAATAGCCATGTTAATCCTAGCTTACTTTAGTGTGAGAGACATCACACTCATGCCAGTCAAAAAAAGTAAAAGAAGATAAAAAAGAGAGTTTCGGCTCTCTTTTTGCTTGTTAGAATGCCTAATCTGAGCATTTTCATTTAGAATTATTTCCATAAAAATGGTAAAATAGTAGGAGTAGAAATGGAGTTCGAGACATGAAAGTAATAGATCAATTTAAAAATAAGAAAGTCCTTGTTTTAGGTTTGGCCAAGTCTGGTGAATCTGCAGCTCGTTTGTTGGACAAGCTAGGTGCCATTGTAACGGTAAATGATGGGAAGCCTTTCGAGGACAATCCAGCTGCGCAAAGTTTGCTGGAAGAAGGAATCAAGGTCATTACAGGTGGCCATCCTTTGGAACTCTTGGATGAAGAGTTCGCCCTCATGGTAAAAAATCCAGGCATTCCTTATAGCAATCACATGATTGAAAAGGCTTTGGCCAAGGGAATTCCAGTCTTGACTGAGGTGGAATTGGCTTACTTGATTTCAGAAGCGCCAATTATCGGTATCACAGGTTCGAACGGTAAAACAACCACAACGACTATGATTGGGGAAGTTTTGACTGCTGCTGGCCAACATGGTCTCTTATCAGGAAATATCGGCTATCCTGCCAGTCAGGTCGCTCAAACAGCGACAGACAAGGACACTCTTGTTATGGAACTTTCTTCTTTCCAACTCATGGGTGTTCAAGAATTCCATCCTGAGATTGCGGTTATTACCAACCTCATGCCAACTCATATCGATTATCATGGTTCTTTTGAGGAATATGTAGCAGCCAAGTGGAATATCCAGAACAAGATGACAGCGGCTGATTTCCTTGTCTTGAACTTTAACCAAGACTTGGCAAAAGAATTGGCTACTAAAACACAAGCTACAGTTGTACCATTCTCAACACTTGAAAAGGTTGATGGAGCTTATTTGGAAGATGGTCAGCTCTACTTACGTGGGGAAGTGGTCATGGCAGCGAATGAAATCGGAGTTCCAGGTAGCCACAATGTGGAAAATGCCCTTGCGACTATTGCTGTTGCCAAGCTTCGTGGTGTGGATAACCAAACTATCAAAGAAACTCTTTCAGCCTTTGGTGGTGTCAAACACCGTCTCCAATTTGTGGATGAAATCAAGGGTGTGAAGTTCTATAATGATAGCAAATCAACCAATATCTTGGCGACTCAAAAAGCCTTGTCAGGATTTGACAATAGCAAGGTCATTTTGATTGCAGGTGGTTTAGACCGTGGCAATGAGTTTGACGAATTGGTGCCAGATATTACTGGACTCAAGAAGATGGTCATCCTGGGCCAGTCTGCAGAACGTGTCAAACGGGCAGCAGATAAGGCTGGTGTGGCTTATGTGGATGCGACTGATATTGCAGATGCGACCCGCAAGGCCTACGAGCTTGCGACTCAAGGAGACGTGGTTCTTCTCAGTCCTGCCAATGCCAGCTGGGATATGTATGCTAACTTTGAAGTACGTGGCGACCTCTTTATCGACACAGTAGCGGAGTTAAAGGAATAATATGAAAAAAATTGTCTTTACAGGTGGGGGGACGGTTGGACACGTGACCCTCAACCTTTTGTTAATGCCCAAGTTCATCGAAGATGGCTGGGAAGTCCACTATATCGGAGATAAGCGTGGGATCGAACATCAAGAAATCCTCAAGTCGGGTCTAGATGTCACCTTCCACTCCATTGCGACTGGAAAATTGCGTCGCTATTTCTCTTGGCAAAATATGCTGGACGTCTTCAAAGTTGGTTGGGGAATTGTCCAATCTCTCTTTATAATGTTGCGACTTCGTCCACAGGCCCTTTTTTCAAAGGGAGGATTTGTCTCTGTGCCGCCAGTTATCGCAGCGCGTGTTTCAGGAGTTCCTGTCTTTATTCATGAATCTGACCTGTCTATGGGCTTGGCCAATAAAATCGCTTATAAATTTGCGACTAAGATGTATTCAACCTTTGAGCAAGCTTCAAGTTTGTTTAAGGTCGAGCATGTGGGAGCAGTGACCAAGGTTTCAGATCAAAAAAATCCAGAACCAGATGAATTGGTAGATATTCAAACCCACTTTAATCCCCAATTGCCAACTGTATTGTTTGTCGGTGGTTCTGCGGGTGCTCGTGTCTTTAACCAATTGGTGACAGACCATAAGAAAGAACTGACAGAACGCTACAATATTATCAATCTAACTGGAGATTCTAGCCTGAACGAGTTGAGCCAAAATCTTTTTCGTGTTGACTATGTGACCAATCTCTATCAACCCTTGATGGAATTGGCTGATATTGTTGTGACACGAGGTGGCGCCAATACGATTTTTGAGCTCTTGGCCATGGCAAAATTACATGTCATTGTGCCACTTGGTCGTGAAGCTAGTCGTGGTGACCAGATTGAAAATGCAGCTTACTTTGTAAAAAAAGGCTATGCAGAAGATCTTCAAGAAAGCGATTTGACCTTGGATAGTTTGGAAGAAAAGCTTTCTCACTTACTAAGTCACAAGGAAGACTATCAAGCCAAGATGAAGGCTTCTAAGGAATTGAAATCTCTAGCAGATTTTTATCAATTATTGAAAAACGATTTATCATAAGGAAAGTAAATGTCAAAAGATAAGAAAAATGAGGGCAAAGAAATCCTCGAAGAATTTAAAGAGTTATCAGAATGGCAGAAACGAAACCAAGAATATCTAAAAAAGAAGGCTGAAGAAGAAGCAGCCCTAGCTGAGGAGAAGGAAAAGGAAAGACAAGCTCGAATGGCTTCAAAATCTGAAAAGTCAGATGAAACTGAAGACAAAGAGAGTGAGCTTGAACCAAAAGATTCAGAATCAGCTAAGGAAGATGCTAAAGAAAAAGTAGAATCCTCAGAGGGTGACAAAGAGGAAGAAGAGATAGAAGAATCAGGGTCTAAAGAGGGCGAGGAACAGGATAAAAAGCTTGCTAAAAAGGCTGCAAAGGAAAAAGCAGCCAAAGCAAAGATTCCTGGCCTCCATATCTTGCGAGCCTTCACGATTTTATTTCCAAGTCTGCTTTTATTGATTATCTCTGCTTACTTACTCAGTCCTTATGCGACCATGAAGGATATCCGTATTGAGGGAACGGTGCACACTACGGCTGATGATATTCGACAGGCTTCGGGCATTCAGGATTCGGATTATACGATTAATCTTCTGCTAGATAAGGCAAAATATGAAGAGCAGATTAAGTCTAACTATTGGGTTGAATCAGCTCAGCTTGTTTATCAATTTCCAACCAAGTTCACTATCAAGGTCAAGGAATACGATATTGTTGCCTACTATGTTTCTGGTGAAAATCATTATCCGATTCTTTCCAGTGGTCAGCTTGAGACTAGTTCTGTGAGCCTGGTCAGTTTACCAGAAACTTATATATCAGTTCTCTTTAATGATAGCGAACAAATCAAGGCTTTTGTCTCAGAACTTGCTCAAATTAGCCCAGAACTCAAGGCGGCTATCCAAAAGGTGGAACTAGCCCCAAGCAAGGTCACATCAGATTTAATTCGATTGACCATGAATGATTCGGACGAGGTCTTGGTTCCGCTTTCTGAAATGAGTAAGAAACTGCCTTATTACAGTAAGATTAAACCTCAATTGTCAGAACCGAGTGTGGTCGATATGGAAGCTGGAATTTACAGTTACACTGTGGCGGATAAATTAATTATGGAGGCAGAAGAAAAAGCCAAAAAAGAGGCCGAAGAAGCTGAGAAGAAGCAGAAAGAGGAACGTAAACGTTTAGAAGAAGAACAGAAAAAACAAGAGGAAGAAAGCAATCGAAACCAAACAAGTCAGCGTTCATCGCGTCGCTAGGTTTAGCTTTTCTTCTATAGCTCTTTAGTGACCATGTTTTTACTTGACAAGTGCTAGTAGAAATAATAGAATAATAGAAAACCTTTAAAGCAGTCCAGAGAGGCAGCTAAGGTTAGACGGTGAAAGGGTGGAGACTACCCATTTTTCGTGGAACCTTGCTGTTGGCAGGTTCCTTTTTTCGTGGCTTCTTGTGGCCAGACTCTCTCACTAGCAAAGGTAAAAGGAGAAACCTATGCGAGAACATCGTCCAGTTATTGCTCTTGATTTTCCAAGTTTTGAGGCGGTCAAGAAATTTTTAGCTCTTTTTCCAGAGGAAGAAAGCCTTTATCTAAAGGTAGGGATGGAGCTTTATTACGCAACAGGGCCTGAGATTGTATCCTACTTGAAAGGCTTGGATCATAGTGTCTTTTTGGATCTCAAGCTTCATGACATTCCCAATACAGTCAAGTCAGCAATGAAGGTCTTGTCTCAGCTTGGAGTGGATATGACCAATGTTCATGCGGCTGGGGGTGTAGAGATGATGAAGGCTGCGCGTGAAGGTCTTGGAAACCAAGCCAAATTGATTGCCGTCACTCAGCTGACCTCAACGTCGGAAGCCCAGATGCAGGATTTTCAAAATATCCAAACCAGCCTGCAAGAGTCTGTGATTCATTATGCCAAGAAGACAGCTGAAGCTGGATTAGACGGTGTTGTTTGCTCAGCTCAGGAAGTGCAAGTCATCAAGCAGGCTACCAAACCAGATTTTATCTGTTTAACGCCCGGAATTCGTCCACAGGGAGCTGCAGTTGGAGACCAAAAACGCGTTATGACACCTGCTGATGCCTATCAAATCGGTAGTGACTATATCGTAGTGGGACGTCCCATTACCCAAGCTAAGGATCCTGTTGCAGCTTATCATGCCATCAAGGATGAATGGACACAGGACTGAAATTAAAGAACTAGAGTAGAAAAATAAAAGGAGAAGACCATGACACTTGCTAAAGATATCGCTAGCCACCTCTTGAAAATCCAAGCCGTTTACCTCAAACCAGATGAGCCTTTCACTTGGGCATCTGGCATCAAGTCACCTATTTACACTGATAATCGTGTGACACTAGCCTATCCAGAAACTCGTACCCTAATTGAAAATGGCTTTGTGGAAGCTATCAAAGAAGCTTTTCCTGAGGTTGAGGTGATTGCAGGAACTGCGACAGCAGGGATTCCTCACGGAGCAATCATTGCTGACAAGATGAACCTGCCATTTGCCTACATCCGTAGCAAACCAAAAGACCATGGAGCTGGTAATCAAATTGAAGGCCGTGTAGCTCAAGGTCAAAAAATGGTAGTGGTTGAAGACCTTATTTCAACAGGTGGTTCTGTTCTCGAGGCCGTGGCAGCAGCTAAGCGAGAAGGAGCAGAGGTTCTCGGTGTTGTAGCGATTTTCAGCTACCAATTGCCAAAAGCAGATAAGAACTTCTCAGATGCAGGTGTCAAACTAGTAACGCTTTCTAACTATAGTGAACTCATTCACCTAGCCCAAGAAGAAGGTTATATCACACCAGAAGGACTCGACCTTCTAAAACGATTTAAAGAAGACCAAGAAAATTGGCAAGAGGTGTAAAAAATCAAAAGACTAAAAGGTTAAAAATTATACTATTCTGTCATATCAGGTGTATGAATGGCAAGATTCAAGTTGTTAATGTTTTTTACGTCAATTGTTTAAGTTTTAGATTTGCTTGGCTTGCTCTTATATAAAAAGTAGCACACGTCATGAAAGTTACAAGGGTTAAAGTATAATCCATAAACATGGTCAGATTTCCTTTTCTGAGATGTTGAAATTTCTTGCTTATCCCAGTCTTTTCAGTGATTTTAGCGTCAAGTTCTTTTTAGTTTTGAAAGATTATCCGTGAATTTCTTGCTTATTTATGATAAAATGGGAGTATCGCAAAAAATGACTCATCGTATTCAATTTTGAGTAAAACTAGGAGGATCCCATGTCTACAGAACATATGGAAGAACTAAATGACCAGCAGATCGTTCGCCGTGAAAAAATGGCTGCGCTCCGTGAACAAGGAATCGATCCTTTCGGAAAACGTTTTGAACGTACTGCAAATTCACAAGAATTAAAAGATAAATATGCCGACCTCGATAAAGAACAATTACATGATAAAAATGAAACAGCAACTATCGCAGGACGCTTGGTAACCAAACGTGGTAAAGGTAAAGTAGGTTTTGCCCACCTTCAAGACCGCGAAGGTCAAATCCAGATCTACGTTCGTAAGGATGCTGTCGGTGAAGAAAACTACGAAATCTTCAAAAAAGCAGACCTTGGTGACTTCCTTGGTGTCGAAGGTGAAGTGATGCGTACGGATATGGGAGAACTCTCTATCAAGGCTACTCACATCACACACTTGTCTAAGGCTCTTCGTCCTCTTCCTGAGAAATTCCATGGTTTGACAGACGTTGAAACAATTTACCGTAAACGTTACCTTGACTTGATTTCGAATCGTGAAAGCTTTGAGCGCTTTGTCACTCGTTCAAAAATCATTTCTGAAATTCGTCGTTACCTTGATCAAAAAGGTTTCCTTGAAGTGGAAACACCTGTTCTTCACAACGAAGCTGGTGGTGCTTCTGCCCGTCCATTTATCACCCACCACAATGCCCAAAACATTGACATGGTGCTTCGTATCGCGACTGAGCTTCACTTGAAACGCCTTATCGTTGGCGGTATGGAGCGTGTCTATGAAATCGGCCGTATCTTCCGTAATGAAGGAATGGACGCTACTCATAACCCTGAATTTACTTCTATCGAAGTCTACCAAGCTTATGCTGACTTCCAAGACATCATGGACTTGACTGAAGGTATTATCCAACACGCTGCTAAATCAGTTAAGGGCGATGGTCCAGTCAACTACCAAGGTACTGAAATCAAAATCAATGAACCATTTAAACGTGTTCACATGGTGGATGCTATCAAAGACATTACTGGTGTAGATTTCTGGCAAGACATGACTTTGGAAGAAGCTAAAGCTATCGCTGCTGAGAAGAAAGTTCCAGTTGAGAAACACTATACTGAAGTTGGTCACATTATCAATGCCTTCTTTGAAGAGTTTGTTGAAGAAACCTTGATCCAACCAACCTTTGTCTATGGACATCCAGTAGCTGTATCTCCACTGGCTAAGAAGAATCCTGAAGACCAACGCTTTACTGACCGTTTCGAGCTCTTCATCATGACTAAGGAGTACGGTAATGCCTTTACTGAGCTAAACGACCCAATCGACCAACTTAGTCGTTTTGAAGCCCAAGCCAAAGCCAAAGAACTTGGTGATGATGAAGCGACCGGTATCGACTACGACTACATCGAAGCCCTTGAATATGGTATGCCACCAACAGGTGGTTTGGGAATCGGTATCGACCGTCTCTGCATGCTCCTCACTGATACAACTACTATCCGTGACGTATTGCTCTTTCCAACAATGAAATAAGCACTTATCCTCTGGCTCTTGCCAGAGGTTTTTTGATGCAAAAAGAGACTGAATTTAAGGAGAAAATGAAGTATAGTGTGTTGAAGTTGAAATAGTACACTTTGATTTCTAAGACATTGTTAGAAATTGGTTTAAATTCCCTAATCAATTTGCGCATGTTTTATTTCATTTTACGATAGTACGCTGAAACTTTTCAAAAAGTACTAGAAATTGACTTGGATCCCCCAATTGATTTGTTCAGATTCACTATAAATAAAAATTAATAAGTGGGATAGGAAGTTAGCGTCACTAGGATAGTATCTTGCTTAAACAGTATATATGGGATTGATATAAGTCCCTAGGCCCTATTAGAGGATGTTCTGGTGTCTTATTCACTTGTTTTTTATAGCATTAGTAGATAGAATCAGCAAATAAAAAAGTAGTTCAAATGCCTGGCAGCAAAAAATCTCAACGATTCACTTAATATAGACTAAAGTTTAGAGTTTAAGGAAAGTAGGGATAGTATATTGTATGAAAAAATAAGATGGTTTTTAAGCAAAACTCTTGAAAATGATTGAAAAAAGAGTTATTATAGTTGTATAGTAAAAAGCAAACGCTTACTTAATCAAGGAGGACAGTTTATGTCATACAAAACAAGCAATGCAGAAGGGCATGTAGATTTCATCAATACCTATGATTTGGAGCCCATGGCGCAAAAAGTGATCCCTAAAGCAGCCTTTGGTTATATCGCCAGTGGAGCAGAGGATACTTTTACTTTACGGGAGAACATCCGTGCTTTTAACCACAAACTCATCGTTCCGCATACGCTTTGCAATGTAGAAAATCCAAGTACAGAAATTGAATTTGCAGGTGAAAAATTGTCTTCACCAATCATTATGGCGCCTGTTGCGGCTCATAAATTGGCAAACGAACAAGGTGAAGTGGCAACTGCGCGTGGTGTGCATGAGTTCGGTTCTCTTTACACAACCAGTTCTTACTCTACTGTTGACCTTCCAGAGATTTCTGAAGCCCTCCAAGGGACACCTCATTGGTTCCAATTTTACTTTAGTAAAGATGACGGGATTAACCGCCACATCATGGACCGTGTGAAGGCTGAAGGTTATAAGGCGATTGTCTTGACGGCAGATGCTACTGTAGGGGGTAATCGTGAAGTGGATAAGCGTAATGGTTTTGTCTTCCCAGTTGGCATGCCGATTGTTGAAGAATACCTGCCAGAAGGTGCTGGTAAATCAATGGACTTTGTTTACAAATCAGCTAAACAACGCTTGTCTCCACGCGATGTAGAATTTATCGCTGAATACTCAGGACTTCCTGTGTATGTCAAGGGACCACAATGCCGTGAGGACGTTGAACGTTCGCTTGCTGCAGGAGCTTCTGGTATCTGGGTAACCAACCACGGTGGTCGTCAAATCGACGGTGGACCAGCTGCCTTCGACTCACTTCAAGAAGTAGCAGAAGCAGTTGACAAACGTGTGCCGATCGTCTTTGACTCTGGTGTTCGTCGTGGTCAACATGTCTTTAAAGCCTTGGCTTCAGGAGCAGACTTGGTAGCTATTGGTCGCCCTGTTATCTATGGTTTAGCTCTCGGTGGTAGTGTTGGTGTGCGTCAAGTCTTTGAACACTTGAATGCGGAATTGAAGACAGTCATGCAGTTGTCTGGAACTCAGACTATTGAAGATGTCAAACACTTCAAGCTCCGTCACAATCCATACAACCCAACCTTCCCAGTTGACCCACGTGACTTAAAATTGTATTGATAAAAGAGATTGCCTCCACTGAATGTGGAGGTTTTTCTTCGTGTATTGGAAGAATAAATCGCTATCAAAAACTATATAAAGATATTTTTCGGTCAAATATCTTGCTAGAGCTTTCATTTTTTGCTATACTGGTGCAGTAATTAAATAATAAAGACATTTGGGGTGCTTTAGGCTGAGATGATACCCATTGAACCTGCTACAGTTAAGACTGGCGAAGGGAAATGTGAAACGTTTTTTCGTATGGCGAAATGAACGATCAAATCTTGTAAGTCAACTCTAATTCTTGATTGTAATTGGAGTTTTTTTGTTTATATAAAACTGGATAGGTTTGTTTAGGTAGCTCTCTGCAAATGCCCTAGATTTTCTTTAAAAGGGTCAAGTGAAACTAGGATTTTGCTTGGTATTTTATTGATTACTAAGGAGTAAAGAGAGGAAAAATAAATATGGAAACACAGGTTTATGCATTTGAGCCAGGTTTGACTGTTGGAGAATTATTAAAAAATAGTCAGAAGGATTGGCAGGCTGCAATCAATCATCGTTTTGTCAAGGAACTTTTTGCAGGGACAATTAAGAATAAGGTCTTAAAAGACTACCTAATTCAAGATTATCACTTCTTTGATGCCTTCTTATCCATGCTGGGTGCCTGCGTAGCCCACGCAGACCAGATTGAATCCAAGCTTCGTTTTGCCAAGCAACTAGGCTTTCTTGAAGCAGATGAAGACGGTTATTTCCAAAAGGCTTTCAAAGAGTTAAAAGTATCTGAGAATGACTATCTGGAAGTGAGCTTGCACCCTGTAACAAAAGCCTTTCAGGATCTGATGTATTCGGCAGTGGCTTCATCAGACTATGCTCATCTTTTGGTCATGCTGGTCATTGCAGAAGGTCTCTATTTAGACTGGGGTTCTAAAGATTTGGCTCTACCTGAAGCCTATATTCATTCGGAATGGATCAATCTCCACAGAGGTCCTTTCTTTGCAGAGTGGGTTCAATTTCTGGTTGACGAACTCAATCGTGTCGGGAAAGGTCGAGAAGATTTGACAGAACTTCAGCAACGCTGGAATCAAGCGGTCGCTTTAGAATTAGCCTTTTTTGATATTGGTTATGACGCCTAGAGAAAGTTTAGGATATTTACAAATTTGATGAGGTAAATCATTCAATGTAACTGAAAAAAATTCTCAACTAAAGATAGAGATAAATCGAAATCAATAGATCGTATAAAGTGAAAAGGAAGGAATTCAATATGACAAGTTTAAAATTATTAAAAGAAAAAGCACCTTTGGTCATTTGCATAACCAATGATGTAGTAAAAAATTTCACAGCAAATGGATTAGTAGCACTGGGTGCCTCACCAGCTATGAGCGAGTACCCAGCAGACTTAGAAGATCTATTAAAATATGCTGGAGGATTATTGATTAACATTGGGACTTTAACGGATGATAATTGGAAATTATACCAAGCTGCTCTGAAAATTGCAGAGAAATATAATGTCCCAGCAGTTTTAGATCCTGTAGCCTGTGGAGCAGGAGAATATAGAAAAAAAGTAGCAGATGATTTAATCAACAATTACAAACTAGCTGCGATTAGGGGGAATGCTGGAGAGATTGCTTCTTTAGTAGGGATAAATGTGGCATCTAAAGGAGTAGATAGTGCTGGTGTGGATAATATTGATGAGATTGCTCTAGCAGCCAACGCTAAGTTTCATATTCCAATAGTAGTGACTGGAGAAGTTGATGCGATTGCTGTTAATGGAGAAGTGGTAACGATTCATAATGGTAGTGCCATGATGCCAAAAGTCATTGGGACAGGATGTTTATTAGGGGCAGTGGTAGCAAGCTTTATCGGACTAGAAAAAGGTCAAGAATTGAAATCATTAGAAACAGCAATGTTGGTTTACAATATCGCTGGAGAAATGGCAGAAAAACGTCCAAATGGACATCTTCCTGGAACATTTAAAGTTGAATTTATGAATGCCTTATACGAGATTTCAGATGAAGATGTAAAGGAATTCAAAAGAGTGAAGTAAAATGTTTCATAAAGAATTACTAAAACTATATTTTATTTGTGGAACGACTACTTGCCAAGGAAAAGATCTATATAGAGTCGTTGAGGAAGCCTTAAAAGGTGGTATAACCTTATTTCAATTTCGTGAAAAAGGTGAGGGAGCCCTGGAAGGTAAAGAAAAAGTTAAATTAGCAATTAAACTACAGGATCTTTGTAAAAAATACAATGTTCCGTTTATTGTTAATGATGATATTGATTTGGCGATGGAAATTGACGCTGATGGCGTACATGTAGGACAAGATGACCTTGGAGTTGATGAAATTAGAAAATTGATGCCAGATAAAATAATTGGTCTTTCTATAAAAAACGAGAAAGAATTTCAACAGTCAAAAGTTGAATATGTAGATTATGTTGGTGTTGGTCCTGTATTTGATACCCAGTCAAAAGATGATGCTGGTGGCGCTATAGGTTATGAAGGTCTTAAATTGATGAGAAAACTATTGCCACAAATGCCCTTAGTTGCAATTGGTGGGATACAGACGCAACATATTAAAGACATTATGAAGACCAATGTTGACGGTGTTTCAATCATTTCAGCAATATCGTATGCAAAAAATATAGAAAAAACTGTTCGAGAAATGAGTGAACAATAGGTATCTATCCTTGGATTCTAAGTAAGTGGAAGTTTTCCTTTTCTAAAAAGATATGTCCAGATTCAGTTTAAATAGCTAATCTATCAAACAAGACATTTGGTTTTTGCAAAAGAAAGATCTGCTGTCTTTGTGAGTGCAAGGCTGTATTTCCAGTTCAATTTCTTGAACTAGTATAAAATGTGTGTTATAATAATCATACAATTAAATAATAAAGACATTTGGGGTGCTTTAGGCTGAGATGATACCCATTGAACCTGATACAGTTAAGACTGGCGAAGGGAAATGTGAAAAGTTTTTTTCGTATGTCGAAAAGAACGGTCTAATCTTGTAAGCTAAACTCTAATTCCTATCTGTAATTAGAGTTTTTTCTTTTACGAAACTGGATGAAGGTGCTATAAAGCCTTTTGGTAGCTCACCTTGAGCACCCCACTTTTCTTTAAAAAAGGAGTTTTTTTATGTTGAAAAAATGGCAGTTAAAAGATGTTATCTTGCTTGCTTTCTTGTCTATCTTTTTTGGTGGGGTTTTCGTTGGTTCAGGATATGTGTATAATATTCTCAGCCTACTCTTAACACCTCTTGGTTTACAGGCTTTTGCCAATGAAATCCTTTTTGGACTCTGGTGTATGGCTGCGCCCATTGCTGCCATCTTTGTTCCGAGAGTCGGAAGTGCAACGATTGGAGAAGTGCTAGCTGCGCTTGCTGAAGTCCTTTATGGTAGCCAATTCGGTCTAGGTGCCCTTTTGTCCGGCTTGGTTCAAGGTTTGGGAAGTGAACTTGGTTTTATCGTAACTAGAAATCGCTATGAAAGTTGGCTCTCTCTAACTGCTAATAGTATTGGGATTACGCTTGTTAGCTTTATCTATGAATACATTAAGTTAGGTTACTACGCCTTTTCACTTCCGTTTGTCCTTTCCTTGCTTGTGGTACGTTTTATTTCTGTTTATTTCTTCTGTACCATCTTGGTTCGTGCCATTGTCAAACTCTATCATCAGTTTGCAACTGGAGGAAAGGCATAGATGGGTCTGGAATTACGGGAGATTCAGTCCCCAATTTTTTCGGAACCGATTGATTTTACTTTTCATGAGCAATCCTTTACCTTGTTAGTTGGGAGCAGTGGTTCAGGAAAATCGAGTCTCTTTCAAATGATTGCCCAAGTCAGTTCTCTTCCCTATAGCGGTCAAGTCCTGATAAACGGGAGCGAGGTCAGTCAGCTTTCTATCATCGAACGTATCCAGACGGTTGGTATTCTATTTCAAAATCCCAATCATCAATTTACCATGGAGAGCTTGTTTGAGGAGTTGATTTTTACCTTGGAAAATATTGGGCATCCCGTTCAGGAAATGGATTCTAAAATAGCAGAGGTTGTCCAGCAATGTCGTTGCAAGGACATCTTGCACCGTCCCATCCATCACTTATCAGGTGGAGAAAAGCAAAAGACGGCCTTGGCTGTTCTCTTTGCTATGAATCCTAGGGTCTATCTATTGGATGAACCTTTTGCTTCCATTGACCGCAAGAGTAGGATAGAGATATTGGAGATTCTAAAAGAGTTGGTCTCTAAGGGGAAGACAGTTATTTTGTGCGACCATGATTTAACGGACTATGAAGCCTATATAGACCATATGGTAGAGCTAAGAGACGGACAACTAAGGGAAGTGTTTCAAATCCCTTCCTCTGAGATGACACAGGTTACTTCAAAGGAAGTTGCTTCTAGCCCGGAACTATTCCATATGGATCGAACGACTTGTGAGCTTGGTAATCGCCCCCTCTTTTCGATTGTGAATTTTACATTTTACCAAGGAATTTCCTGTATTTTGGGTGATAATGGTGTTGGGAAATCAACTCTCTTTCGCTCCATTCTTCAATTTCAAAAGTATAAGGGGCGCATTACTTGGAAGGGGACAGTCCTGAAAAAGAAAAAGAGTTTGTACCGTGACCTGACGGGTGTTGTTCAGGAAGCTGAGAAACAGTTTATCCGAGTCAGTCTGCGAGAGGAACTTCAATTAGATGGACCTGATTCTGAAAGAAATCAGCGAATTTTCCAAGCTTTACAATATTTTGATCTGGAGCAGGCTCTTGATAAGAGTCCCTATCAATTAAGTGGTGGCCAGCAAAAGATTTTTCAGCTCTTGACCATCTTGATCAGCAAGGCTTCTGTGATTTTGCTAGATGAACCTTTTGCTGGTTTGGATGATAGAGCCTGCCATTATTTTTGTCAGTGGATTGTGGAGGAGAGCAATCAAGGAAGAAGTTTTCTGATCATTAGCCATCGTTTGGATCCCTTGATCTCTGTGGTTGATTATTGGATTGAGATGACTAGTCAGGGGCTCAGTCATGTGAAAGAAGTGACCATTACCAAACCTCTCCCATCTCTGAACAATGATACTCAAGGGGAGGTGAGATAGTATGGTCAAAGTAGCAACCCAGACACCGATTATCAGTCTCTTTTTGCTGATTTTATCCTTGGAAACATCTTTTATTCCTTCGATTGCTCTTAATCTTTCGGTAGTCGCATTTTGTATTCTCTTTATGCTCTATTACCGTCGATTTAAAGTATTGGCTTGGATGATTCTGCTTGCCATTTTGCCATCCTTTGCCAACTACTGGGCAGTTCATTTGCATGGTGATGTTTCCCAAGCAGTTATACTTGGTACCAGAGCTTTTGTGACCGTTTGTATCGGCCTTGTCTTTGTTTCCTCTATTTCCCTAAAAGAGCTTCTTTTATACTTGGCTCAAAAGGGGTTATCACGGTCATGGGCCTATGCCTTGATTGTGGTATTCAATTCCTTTCCCCTTATCCAGAAAGAAATCAAGTCCCTAAAGGAAGCTTGCTTATTACGCGGTCAAGAACTACATTTTTGGTCGCCCTTGATTTACAGTAAGGTTTTGATGACGGTCTTTAGATGGCGCCATCTTTACCTGAGAGCTCTATCGGCGCATGGATATGACGAACATGCACAGGTGAAGAATAGCTACCGGACTTTTTATATTCCTCAAAGGACAATATTCATCTACCTGCTGTTCTTTTTATTGCTTCAAACCAGTCTATTTTTATAAAGGAGTTATTATGGAATTTACAGATATTGCGATGGAATTATCTAAGGAAGCTTGGCAGGCTTCCTTTCATCATCCCTTTATTTTACAATTACAAGAGGGAAATTTAGAACCTGCCATTTTCCGATATTACCTGATTCAGGATGCCTACTATCTGAAGGCCTTCTCAGAAATCTATCACCTTTTGGCTGATAAGACTTCAAACCAAGAGATGAAAAGACTCTTGAAACAAAATGCTCAGAGTCTAGTGGAGGGTGAGTTATTTATCCGCCAACAATTTTTCAAGGAATTGGAAATCAGCGATCAGGAAATGGAGCAACATCCAATCGCTCCAACCTGTTATCATTACATTTCTCACATTTATCGGCAATTTGCAGAGCCAAACTTGGGCATTGCCTTTGCAAGTTTGCTACCTTGTCCTTGGTTATACCATGATATAGGCAAATCACTTAATCTTAAACCATCACCAAATCCTCTCTACCAACAATGGATTGAAACGTATACTACGGATGAGTTAGAGCAACAGATCAGAGAGGAAGAAGCTTTGGTCAATCAACTCTATCGAGAAAGTGACGAGACAGACAAGAAAAAAATGCTAGATGCCTTCCACATCAGTGTTCATATGGAAGCCAAGTTTTGGGAAATGGCCTACCAACACCAGACATGGAAGAGCGATTTACAGTCTTTAGAAAAAGGAGAAGAATAGAAGCATGAGAAAGCACCAATTACAAGTTCACAAATTAACCATTTTATCTATGATGATTGCCCTTGATGTAGTCCTTACGCCTATCTTTCGGATTGAGGGAATGGCACCGATGTCCAGTGTAGTCAATATTCTAGCGGGAATCATGATGGGACCTGTTTATGCTTTGGTTATGGCTACAGTGACAGCCTTTATCCGTATGACGACTCAAGGGATTCCGCCTTTAGCTCTCACAGGAGCGACTTTTGGAGCCCTTCTAGCAGGTCTCTTTTATAAGTATGGTCGAAAATTTTATTTTTCTGCCTTGGGAGAAATTTTGGGAACAGGTATTATTGGTTCTATTGTTTCCTATCCTGTTATGGTACTCTTTACAGGATCAGCTGCTAAGCTTAGCTGGTTTATCTACACTCCTCGATTTTTCGGAGCAACCTTGATTGGTACAGCGATTTCCTTTATTGCCTTTCGATTTTTAATCAAGCAGGAATTCTTTAAAAAAGTGCAGGGATATTTTTTTGCTGAAAGGATAGACTGATGCAGGCATTTACAAATCCTTTTCCTCTGGAAACGACTTCCCTCATTCACTGTATTACCAATGAGATTTCTTGTGAGATGCTAGCAAATGGGATTTTGGCTTTGGGATGTAAACCAGTTATGGCAGATGATTCCCGTGAGGTTCTTGATTTTACTAAGCAAAGCCAGGCACTCTTCATCAATTTAGGGCATTTGTCAGCTGAGAAGGAAAAAGCAATCCGTATGGCAGCTTCTTATGCAGCTCAAGTTTCTCTCCCAATGGTAGTAGATGCAGTTGGCGTAACAGCTTCATCCATTCGTAAGAGCTTAGTTAAAGACCTTTTAGACTATAGACCTACGGTCCTTAAAGGAAATATGTCAGAAATTCGAAGTCTTGTTGGCTTAAAGCACCACGGCGTTGGGGTAGATGCGAGTGCTAAAGACCAAGAAACTGAGGATTTACTTCAAGTCTTGAAAGACTGGTGTCAGACCTATCCAGGTATGTCATTCTTAGTCACAGGTCCCAAGGACCTCATCGTTTCAAAGAATCAGGTTGCTGTATTGGGAAATGGCTATGTAGAATTAGACTGGATAACAGGGACAGGAGACTTGGTTGGAGCCTTGACAGCCGTTTTTCTCAGCCAAGGAATGACTGCATTTGAAGCTTCGTGTCTAGCGGTCTCTTATCTTAATATCTCCGCTGAGAGAATAGTTGTTCAAGGAATGGGATTGGAAGATTTTCGATACCAAGTTCTCAATCAACTCTCTCTCCTAAAAAGAGATGAAAACTGGCTAGATGCTATCAAAGGAGATGTTTATGAATAGAGAGGCGCTTAGACTGTATCTAGTAACCAATCGCTACCAAGATTCCTTGGAAAGTTTTCTTGAAAAGATTGAGACGGCTTGCCGTTCAGGGGTTACCATAGTTCAATTACGGGAAAAAAATCTTACAACCAATCAATATTATCAACTGGCAAAACAAGTCAAGGAAATAACAGATGCCTATCAGGTACCCTTGATCATCGATGATCGGTTGGATGTTTGTCTTGCGGTTGATGCTGCTGGTCTGCATATCGGAGACGATGAACTACCAGTTTCGGTTGCCCGACAAGTCTTGGGACCTGAAAAAATCCTCGGTGTAACTGCTAAAACAATAAAAAGAGCTCTGGAAGCAGAAACATCAGGTGCAGATTACTTGGGGACAGGAGCCATTTTCCCAACCACCACCAAGGAAAATGCGCCCATTACTCTGATATCGACCTTGAAAACAATTTGCCAAACGGTTGACATTCCAGTAGTTGCTATCGGAGGCTTGACTTCAGAGAACATTGACCAACTTATGGGCACGGGCATAGCTGGAGTAGCTGTAGTGCGTGATTTGATGCAGGCAGAAGATATAGAGGCAAAAACGCAAGTCTTTTTAACAAAGTTGCATGACATTATTTCCTAACTAATACTCAATGAAAATCAAAGAGCAAACTAGGAANNTCGAAGAGTATAAAAACTCTCTAATTCCCTTAAAGTGGGAACTAGAGAGTTTTTTTCTTAATCTTTAAAAGTTGTATGGTTGACTGGGCCAGAACCATGACCAAGTTGAGGAGCGTCTTGAATAGCTTTTGTGATAAAGGCCTTGGCCTTATCAACTGCCTGATAAAGGCTTTTTCCCTTGGCTAGTTCAGCCGTAATGACTGCAGCAAAGGTACATCCAGTACCATGGGTGTGACAGGTTTGAATTCGTGGACTTTCCCAGACAAATTGCTCATCCTTGGTAAAGAGGAAATCCTTGGCACCACCTTCGAGATGGCCGCCTTTGATAACAACAGACTGAGGACCAAACTCTTTTAAAATCAGGTGACCGGCACGCTGCATGTCTTCGGGGTCATGGATTGAAAAACCAACAATCTCTTCTGCCTCAGGAAGATTTGGCGTAATAATCGTTGCTAGAGGTAGTAAGTTTGTTTTGAGATAGTCTCTAGCACTTGAGTCGATCAAGGCATCTCCACTAGTCGCTACCATAACTGGATCTAAAACATAGGGACAATCCAGCTTTTTAAGATAGGGCTGGATGATTTCCATAATTTCGGTAGTTGCCAACATTCCAGTTTTTACAGCCTGAGGTGGAATATCCGAAAAGACACTGTCCAATTGGGCTTTCAACATTTGAGGAGAAACGTGCTCGATTAATTGAACGCCTCTGGTATTTTGAGCGACAAGACTGGTCACAACGGCCATTCCATAGACATCTCTCGCTTGGAATGACTTTAAATCAGCCATAATGCCAGCACCGCCACTTGGGTCAGTTCCTGCAATGGTCAAAGCAACGGGTAAATAAGTCATCTAAAACCTCCCAACCAACTGAAGTTTGTATTCTTAAGAACAAGCTAATCTGTTTCAGGAAGGTAATAGAAGACTGCTAGTCCCCATTATCATTTCCACTTCCATCAGCTAGCATTACCTAGATTGAGTCAGAGGGATCTAACGGTCGTTAATCTCAGCTTTACGCACCCCTAGTGGTTGTTTTCTTTTTTCTTTAGTATAGCATATTTTTATAGTTTATATAGTAAAATTTGATTGAAAATCCTTTATCATAGGGTTAAAATTCTATTTTTCAAAGAAAAGATTGATTTTATAGTTGACAAATGTAGATTTTAGAAGTATACTAATAACTGTAATTGACAAATGTAGATTTAGGAGGTGTGATTATGCAGATTTCAGATGCAGAATGGCAGGTCATGAAGATTATTTGGATGCAAGGAGAGCAGACCAGTACGGATTTGATCAGGGTTCTGGCGGAGAGGTTTGACTGGTCCAAGTCGACCATTCAGACTCTTTTGGCTCGTTTGGTTGAGAAAGAGTGTCTGACAAGGAAAAAAGAAGGCAAGTTCTTTGTCTATTCAGCCCTTTTAACTTTGGACCAAAGTCGGGATTTACTTGTTCAAGATATCAAGGACAAGGTTTGTTCTCGTAGGATTAAGAACTTGTTGGCTGATTTGATTGCTGAATGTGATTTTACTCAGGCTGACTTGGAATACTTGGAAGCTGTGATTTCTGAGAAGAAATCAAGCGCTGTAACAAAAGTAAAATGTAATTGTATGTAAAGGAGACGTCATGTTAAATAGTATTGTAACCATTATTTGTATTGCCCTTATCGCGTTTATCTTGTTTTGGTTTTTCAAAAAGCCTGAAAAATCTGGACAAAAGGCCCAGCAAAAAAAGGGCTACCAAGAGATTCGAGTGGAAGTCATGGGAGGCTATACGCCTGAGTTGATTATCCTCAAGAAATCAGTGCCAGCCCGTATTGTCTTTGACCGTAAGGACCCTTCACCCTGTCTAGACCAAATTGTTTTTCCAGACTTTGGTGTGCATGCGGACCTGCCTATGGGGGAAGAGTATGTAGTGGAAATCACACCTGAGCAGGCTGGAGAGTATGGTTTCTCTTGTGGCATGAATATGATGCACGGTAAGATGATTGTAGAATAGGAGAATGATATGACTGAAATTATAAAAGCAAATCTTGAAAATGGTGTTCAAAAAATCCGTATCACGGCAGACAAAGGCTACCATCCAGCCCACATTCAACTGCAAAAAGGAGTTCCTGCTGAGATCACCTTTCACCGTGTGACACCTTCAAACTGTTATAAGGAAATTCTGTTTGAAGAAGAAGGCATCTTGGAACCAATCGGCGTAGATGAGGAGAAAGTCATTCGTTTTACACCTCAAGAATTAGGTCAACATGAATTTTCTTGTGGCATGAAGATGCAAAAGGGGAGTTATACCGTAGTTGAGAAGACTCGAAAATCTCTATCACTTTTACAGCGTTTTTGGATTACCAGTATCTTCACTGTGCCTCTTGTGATTCTCATGATTGGAATGTCGACAGGAGGAATTAGTCACCAAGTCCTGCGTTGGGGCACCTTTTTAGCCACAACACCGATTATGCTAGTAGCAGGTGGTCCTTATATCCAAAGTGCTTGGGCTAGTTTTAAAAAGCACAATGCCAACATGGATACCTTGGTTGCTCTGGGAACCCTAGTGGCCTATTTCTATAGCTTAGTTGCCCTCTTTGCTGGTCTCCCCGTTTACTTTGAAAGTGCTGCATTTATCTTCTTCTTCGTTCTTATGGGAGCCGTTTTTGAGGAGAAAATGCGGAAAAATACTTCCCAAGCTGTGGAGAAATTACTTGATTTGCAGGCTAAAACTGCAGAAGTCTTGCGTGAGGATAACTATGTTCAAGTCCCTTTGGAGCAAGTCAAGGTAGGTGACCTGGTTCGAGTGCGTCCCGGTGAAAAGATTGCGGTTGATGGTGTCGTAGTGGAAGGTGTGTCCAGTATTGATGAATCCATGGTGACAGGTGAGAGTCTGCCTGTGGACAAGACAGTTGGAGATACCGTCATTGGTTCAACCATCAATAATAGTGGAACTCTTGTCTTTAGAGCAGAAAAAGTTGGTTCAGAGACTGTTTTGGCTCAGATTGTGGATTTTGTGAAGAAAGCTCAGACAAGTCGTGCGCCGATTCAGGACTTGACGGATAAGATTTCAGGGATTTTTGTCCCAGCAGTTGTCATTTTAGGGATTGTGACCTTTTGGGTTTGGTTCGTCTTGCTCAGGGATAGTGTAGTTGTGCTTGGAGCGAGCTTTGTGTCTTCGCTTCTCTATGGAGTAGCAGTTCTGATTATTGCCTGCCCTTGTGCATTGGGACTTGCAACACCGACAGCCCTTATGGTGGGGACAGGTCGCAGTGCCAAGATGGGGGTTCTCCTCAAAAATGGAACGGTTCTACAGGAAATCCAGAAAGTTCAAACTATTGTCTTTGATAAGACCGGGACTTTGACAGAAGGGAAACCTGTGGTAACAGATATCATCGGCGACGAAGCAGAAGTACTTGGATTGGCAGCTTCCTTGGAAGCAACTTCTCAACACCCACTGGCTGAGGCTATTGTTAAGCGAGCGAGTGAAGCTGGATTTGAGCTTCACACTGTTGAAAATTTCCAAGCCTCGCACGGAAAAGGTGTTTCAGGGAAAATCAATGGAAAACAAGTTTTACTTGGAAATGCTAAAATGCTGGATGGCATGAACATTTCTAGCACTTATCAAGATAAACTAGAAGAACTAGAAAAAGAAGCTAAGACAGTTGTGTTCTTAGCTGTTGACAATGAAATCAAAGGCTTGCTTGCTTTGCAAGATATTCCCAAGGAAAATGCCAAGCTTGCCATCAGTCAGTTGAAAAAACGTGGTCTTAAAACAGTCATGCTGACAGGAGATAATGTCGGTGTGGCGCGTGCTATTGCAGATCAGATTGGAATCGAAGAGGTCATTGCAGGTGTCTTACCAGAAGAAAAAGCCCATGAAATCCATAAACTACAAGCGGCTGGCAAAGTAGCCTTTGTTGGGGACGGTATCAATGATGCCCCTGCCCTCAGTGTAGCAGATGTGGGAATTGCTATGGGTGCTGGAACAGATATTGCCATCGAGTCAGCAGATTTGGTGTTGACAACTAATAACCTCCTAGGAGTGGTACGTGCCTTTGACATGAGTAAGAAAACCTTTAATCGAATTCTGCTCAATCTTTTCTGGGCCTTTATCTACAATGTCGCCGGAATTCCGATTGCAGCAGGAGTCTTTTCAGGTGTTGGACTGGCCCTCAATCCAGAACTAGCTGGTCTAGCCATGGCCTTTAGTTCTGTATCTGTTCTGACTAGTTCACTCTTACTAAACTTTAGTAAAATAGACTAAAAGTAATGACTAGATTTCTTTGTTATAAAACAGGAATGGCAGCATTTTCAAAACTGTATTAGAATAGAGAATAGAGAGTTTTGAGCAGATTTTTAGAAAAGTCAACATAAATATGATACAGTGGAATAGTAAAAGTTTGGAGAACGTTTCCAATTCTATGTAATCGTATTCTCCAAGTCTAAAAAAATTGAAGGAGAGTTATCACTATGACTCAAGGGAAAATTACTGCATCTGCAGCAATGCTTAACGTATTGAAAACATGGGGCGTAGACACAATCTACGGTATCCCATCAGGAACACTCAGCTCATTGATGGACGCTTTGGCTGAAGAAAAAGATATCCGCTTCTTGCAAGTTCGCCACGAAGAAACAGGTGCTCTTGCAGCGGTTATGCAAGCTAAATTCGGTGGCTCAATCGGGGTTGCAGTTGGTTCAGGTGGTCCAGGTGCGACTCACTTGATTAACGGTGTTTACGATGCAGCTATGGATAACACTCCATTCCTAGCGATCCTTGGATCACGTCCAGTTAACGAACTCAACATGGATGCTTTCCAAGAATTGAACCAAAACCCAATGTACAACGGTATCGCTGTATACAACAAACGTGTAGCTTACGCTGAGCAATTGCCAAAAGTTATTGACGAAGCTTGCCGTGCTGCAGTTTCTAAAAAAGGTCCAGCTGTTGTTGAAATCCCAGTAAACTTTGGTTTCCAAGAAATCGACGAAAACTCATACTATGGATCAGGTTCATACGAGCGTTCATTCATTGCTCCTGCCTTGAACGAAGTTGAAATCGACAAAGCTGTTGAAATCTTGAACAACGCTGAACGTCCAGTTATCTATGCTGGTTACGGTGGTGTTAAAGCTGGTGAAGTGATTACTGAATTGTCACGTAAAATCAAAGCACCAATCATCACAACTGGTAAAAACTTTGAAGCCTTTGAATGGAACTATGAAGGTTTGACAGGTTCTGCTTACCGTGTTGGTTGGAAACCAGCCAACGAAGTGGTCTTTGAAGCAGACACAGTTCTTTTCCTTGGTTCAAACTTCCCATTTGCTGAAGTTTACGAAGCATTCAAGAACACTGAAAAATTCATCCAAGTTGATATTGACCCTTACAAACTTGGTAAACGTCACGCCCTTGACGCTTCAATCCTTGGTGACGCAGGTCAAGCAGCTAAAGCTATCCTTGACAAAGTGAACCCAGTTGAATCTACTCCATGGTGGCGTGCAAACGTTAAGAACAACCAAAACTGGCGTGATTACATGAACAAACTCGAAGGTAAAACTGAGGGTGAATTGCAATTGTACCAAGTTTACAATGCAATCAACAAACATGCTGATCAAGATGCTATCTACTCAATCGACGTAGGTGACACTACTCAAACATCTACTCGTCACCTTCACATGACACCTAAGAACATGTGGCGTACATCTCCACTCTTTGCGACAATGGGTATTGCCCTTCCTGGTGGTATCGCTGCTAAGAAAGACAATCCAGATCGCCAAGTATGGAACATCATGGGTGACGGTGCATTCAATATGTGCTACCCAGACGTTATCACAAACGTTCAATACGACCTTCCAGTTATCAACGTTGTCTTCTCAAATGGTAAATATGCCTTCATCAAGGACAAATACGAAGACACAAACAAACACTTGTTTGGTTGTGACTTCTCTAATGCTGACTATGCGAAAATCGCTGAAGCGCAAGGTGCTGTAGGATTTACAGTTGACCGTATCGAAGACATCGATGCAGTTGTTGCAGAAGCTGTTAAATTGAACAAAGAAGGTAAAACTGTTGTGATCGATGCTCGCATCACTCCACACCGTCCACTTCCAGTAGAAGTACTTGAGTTGGATCCAAAACAACACTCAGAAGAAGCAATCAAAGCCTTCAAGGAAAAATACGAAGCAGAAGAACTCGTACCATTCCGTCTCTTCTTGGAAGAAGAAGGATTGCAATCACGCGCAATTAAATAATTTCTCTCGTCGAAAATCAAGTGTAAACTGTGTTATCTTCACCTCGCCGTACTCCAGTACTGCCTGCGGTTCGATACCTTGTTTATTCTTTGATTTTCATAGAGAGAAACTTGAAAAGATCGGAGCAATCCGGTCTTTTTATGGAGGAGAGTAAATGGATTTAAATCAATTAGATATTATCGTTTCAGATGTTCCCCAAGTCTGTGCTGACTTGGAGCATATCTTGGATAAAAAGGCAGATTATGCTGATGATGGTTTTGCTCAGTTTACTATTGGCAGTCACTGTTTGATGTTGTCCCAAAATCATTTGGTTCCTTTGGAAAATTTTCAGTCAGGAATCATTCTTCATATCGAGGTTGAGGATGTAGACCAGAATTACCAACGGTTGAAAGAGCTTGGTATCCAGATTGTAAACGGTCCAGCTGTAACCGATTGGGGAACAGAGTCCTTATTAGTTAAAGGTCCAGCTGGTCTAGTGCTTGATTTTTATCGTATGAAATAAGGTGCTTAGTCGTTTGACGTTAACCTTAGCTATTTTTAAAACAGAAATTGAGAATATGAACTATTGAAAAGATCGGAGCAATCCGGTCTTTTTAATATAAAGAAATTGCATATAAATAGTTGACAGCGTTTTCCTAAAATCTTATAATAAAAATATAACAGCAGAAAATAAGACTGATATGGAAAGGAGAAATATGATTAAACAGCTGTAGTAAGTGAATTTTCTTAATTCGTTAGGAGGAAAGAGATGCAAAAAAAGGATGTTTATCTAATCTGTATGACCATGATTATCTGTTCAATTATTATAGGTTTGATTGTAGGAAGTTTTATTTTGCATGGTCTTGAAGATATTGCAGCAATCATTAACCACGGCTTGCTGACAATCAATCAATCTATCCATTGATTGACAAGAGCTATTCATTTTTACATTTTATGGATTAAACAGATCGGAGTCATCCGGTCTGTTTCTTATCACAAGCTTGTGATAGTTCACATTTTTATAATAAAACTCTTAAAGTCTTGCTTATTTTTGTATTAAATTATAAAATAGAAAGTATAAAAGAATAAAAGAGGTTTTGAAAATGTCTGAAAAACAAATGAAAGTGTTGGGCTGGGCAGCGACCTTTATGTCTGTTATGATGTATGTATCATATTTCCCACAAATCATGAATAATCTTGCCGGTCAAAAAGGCAACTTCATTCAACCCCTAGTCGCAGCTATCAACTGTAGTCTCTGGGTTTACTATGGTCTTTTCAAGAAGGAAAGAGATATTCCACTTGCAGCTGCTAATGCACCAGGTATCGTTTTTGGCCTTGTGACGGCTATTACAGCTTTGATTTAAAAAGAAGACTGGTTTCAGTTTTGTTCGTTTATGAAAATAGATGCTTCATTAAAGTAATTTTTGAATGAGAGTTGAGGAAAAAAGTCCAGTGACAGCTAGCTTTACGAGAGTCTTTTATGTTCGTCTCTATCAAAGAAAAAAGTATATCGTTACTATTTTTACAAAATCTTCTCCCTACTTTATAAGATAGGAAAAAGAGTTCAATTCGAACTCTTTTTTTGCTATAATGAGGGGAGAAAAATCAGACAGGAGATCAAGATGTCAGAACCATTATTTTTACAATCAGTTATGCAAGAAAAAATCTGGGGTGGTACCAAGCTACGTGATGAGTTTGGCTACGATATCCCAAGTGAAAAAATCGGAGAATACTGGGCTATCTCAGCCCATCCAAATGGTGTCTCTAAAGTTGCCAATGGTCGTTTCGAGGGAACAGACCTGGCTACTTTATATGCAGAGCACCGTGAATTGTTTGGCAACCGTCCAGAGCCTGTATTTCCACTTTTGACCAAAATTCTCGATGCCAATGACTGGCTCAGTGTTCAAGTTCATCCAGATGATGCTTATGGACTCGAGCATGAAGGCGAGCTTGGAAAAACAGAGTGCTGGTACATCATCGCTGCGGATGAAGGTTCAGAGATTATCTACGGGCATAATGCCAAGTCAAAAGAAGAACTCCGCCAGCAAATCGAAGATAAAAACTGGGATGCCTTGCTGACAAAAGTACCAGTTAAGGCTGGAGATTTCTTCTATGTGCCAAGTGGAACTATGCACGCTATCGGTGCAGGCATCTTGATTCTTGAAACCCAACAGTCTAGTGATACTACCTATCGCGTTTATGACTTTGATCGCAAGGACGACAAGGGCAACTTGCGTGAACTTCACCTTGAAAAATCCATTGATGTCTTGAATATTGGTGAGCCTGCAAATAGCCGTCCTGTAACTGTTAAAGCAGATGATTTGCGTTCCACTCTCCTTGTATCCAATGATTTCTTTGCAGTTTACAAGTGGGAAATTACTGGAGAAGTTGACTTTGAAAAGACAGCTGACTACAGCTTGTTTAGTGTCTTAGCTGGTCAAGGTCAACTGACTGTTGACGGAAAAAACTATCCAATCCAAAAAGGCAGCCACTTTATCCTACCAAGTGATGTTGAAGCTTGGACTCTGGAAGGGCAAGATTTGGAATTGATTGTTAGCCATCCATAAAAAAGAAAGGGCCTGAGTTTACTACTCAAGTCCTTTTTGATTACATAAATTGGGCGATGAAGACCACGATGATGATGATTGGAATGATGAAACGAAGAAGGAAGAGCCAGACTTGGAAAAGTCCTTGTTTCCATGCCGTTTCATCAAGATGGAGTTCCTCCATAGCAAGAGCCTTCTTGAAGATGTAGCCTGTAAAAAGTGAAAGGCAGAGAGCTCCAAATGGCATGAGGAGATTGGAAACCAAGAAGTCCATAGCGTCAAAGAAGGTCTTCCCAAAGATGTGAGCATCCGCCATAACACCGTAAGATAGGGCTGAAGGAATGCCAAAGACAAAGGTCAAAATTCCTAAAATCACACTCCATTTAGCACGCTTGCTGTTGTCCTGGTTGGTGATATTGCCTACATTGATTTCCAGCATCACGACAGAAGAAGTGACCGTCGCAAAGAGGAAGAGCAAGAGGAAAAGGATGTAGAAAATGGTTCCAAAAGGCATCTTGTCAAAGAGTTGAGGCAAGACGATAAAGAGCAGGCTTGGTCCCCCTTCAGACTGGATGTTGAAGGCTGACATGGCTGGGAAAATGGCTAGTCCTGCCATGATGGACACCGAGATGTTCATGGCTACGATGGAGATTCCTGACTGAACTAGATTGGTTTTCTTGTCCAAGTAGGACGCATAGGTCAGCATGGCTGTCACCCCTAGTGAGAGGGCAAAGAAAGATTGTCCCAGAGCATAGAGGAGACCAGCACTTGTCAGTTTTGAAAAGTCTGGTTTGAGGAAGTAAAGAACCCCTTCCATGGCATTTGGCAAACTGAGAGAGCGCCCAATGATGACAACAAAGATGATAAAGAGCAGGGGCATCATAACTTTCGAAGCTCTTTCAATCCCTTTTTGAACACCACGTGATACAATAAAGATATTCAATAAGATAAAGGCTGCTTGAGCTCCAAGGGCAATGGCTGGATTGGAAATAATATCGGTAAAGAGCTGAGCATAGTCACCCGTTCCGCTAAGCTGGAACAATTTTCCAAACTCGATGCCTAGATAAACCAGAATCCATCCTCCGATAACACTGTAGAAAGATAAGAGGATAAAGAGGGCAAAGGCACCAATCCAACCGATAAAGTTGTACTTACTATTCTTGCCTAGTTTTCCAAAGGTTTTGATAGCTGAAACACCAGCACTTCGGCCGAGGGTAAACTCAGCTAGCAAAAGGGGAAAACCGATTAGAATAGTGGAGATGAGAAAGACTAGTAAAAAGCCACCTCCACCGTTAGCAGCAGTCATATAGGGGAATTTCCAAACGGCACCAAGTCCGATGGCTGAACCAGCAGATGCTAGGATAAAGCCCAGTTTAGAACCCCATTGCGATTTTTCAGACATAGTTAAACTCCTAAAATTAGTGTTACAAAAGAAAAAGCTACTGCCCTTGGCAAATAGCCTCATCAGTACTTAAAGTGAGCGTTTCTTTTGATTGATAGACTTGACTATCCTATCATGTTTTCTAAGGTCTGTCAAGAAAACCATTTTCATGTTATGATAAAGTAAAAAAATTTCGCAAAAATGCTTGACTCTGACCTAAGGGGAGGGGTTATACTATCAATGTAGGAGGAAATCATGTACCATATAAAAGAAGCTGCCCAGCTTTCAGGTGTCTCTGTTAAGACCCTACACCACTACGATAAGATAGGACTCTTAGTCCCCTTAAAGTCAGGAAACGGCTATCGAATCTACAGTAAAGAGGATTTGGAACGTCTTCAGGTCATTCTTTACTATAAATATCTAGGCTTTTCTTTAGAAAAAATAGCAGAGCTATTAAAGGAAGAAAGGACAGGTTTATTGTCTCATTTGACCAGGCAGTTGGACTATTTGACTCGAGAAAGGCAACATCTGGATAGCTTGATTTCAACCTTGCAAAAAACCATTCAAGAACAAAAAGGAGAAAGAGAAATGAGCATTCAAGAGAAATTTGCTGGATTTAACTATCAAGACCATCAAAAATACCACCAAGAGGCGGTAGAGAAATATGGACAAGAAGTCATGGACCAAGCGTTAGAGCGCCAAAAAGGTCACGAAGACGAAGCTACGGCTGCTTTCAACCAAGTTTTTCAAGCATTGGCACAAAATCTTCAAGCTGGTCTACCTGTAACAGCAACCGAAAATCAAGAAGAAGCTGCTAAACTCTTGCAAGCCATTCGTACTTATGGATTCGACTGTACTATTGAAGTCTTCGGTCATATCGGTAAAGGCTACGTCTACAACCCAGAGTTTAAGGAAAACATTGACAAATTTGGAATTGGAACAGCTCAGTACACATCAGATGTCATTGCCCATTATGTCCAAACTCAGACAAAATAAAATCGGAGGAGTGATCTTCCGATTTTTACTAAATTCAAGCACTACTTGCTTAATAATTTTTCTACTACATTTAGTTTTCGCATTGTCAAATCTACATTAAAAAGCTTTTCAAGATAGTTGGTATGGAGTTTCTTTTGTTTTGCAGTTCTAGGGAGATAGAGGTAAAGACAATGGTTACCGATACAAATTTCTTCTTCACCGTAATCAATTTTCAATTTTTCTAAAGGGAGACTTTGAATAGATTCTTGATAAAAAATCACGTGTATACGGTCATAAAGATAGTGTTCTCCAAACGGGTTTTCTTGGACAATTTTTTTAAAATCACTTTTATTCTTGATAACCATTTTTAAGTCGGCCCCAATTTTTTCCTTTATCAGAGTATGAACACGTTCTCGTATTTCTTCGAGAGCTAAGTTACTTTCAAGAATAATATTTCCACTTTGAATATAAGTTCGAACTTGTTGAAAACCAGCTTCTGTCAAGATATCTACTAGATAAGACATTTTAGGGATAGCATTTTTTCCATTAGGAGTAACTCCCCTTAACAAGATAATATGTTCCAAAGGACTTCCTTTCTTTTGGGGCTGATTTAGCCATTGAATAATTTAGATTTAGATTGGGTTTGATCCCGCCACCCAGCCGGTACAGAGGGCTGAAGTGATATTAAACCCACCCGTGTGGGCATTGATATCCATGACCTCGCCAGCAAAGTGGAGGCCAGGTACCAGCTTACTTTCAAGGGTTTTAGGGTTGATTTCCTTAAGACTGACGCCACCCTTGGTGACAAAGGACTTGGCAAGGGACATTTTTCCGGTCACAGGGATTTTGAGGGCCTTAATAGACTGGAGAAGTTGTTCTCGTTCCTTTTCAGTCAGTTGTTTGACTTTTTCAGGATAGCTTTGCACAAAAAATTCTGCCAAGCGTTCTGGAAGCAAAGTTTTTAAGGCATTTTTTAGAGATTTTTCCCTATTTTCTTCTAGAAATGCAACCAAGTCATTTTCAGAAAGTTGAGGCAAAACATCGAGTGAGAGAACCTCTCCGCCCTTGACAAAGCTAGACATACGCAGAGCAGCAGGGCCTGACAAACCAAAGTGGGTAAAGAGCAAATCGTGAGTGATGACATGCTTACCATAGCTTAGGGTCACATCGTCCAGCGAAATACCCTGCAAAGCCTTGTGTGGAAAATCTGTCAACAAAGGACTTTCAGCTGCCTCAAGCTCGGTAATGGTGTGCTTAAAATGACGGGCAATCTCATGACCAAAACCAGTCGAACCAGTAGAAGGATAGGATTTACCACCTGTTGTGACAATGAGTTTCTCACAAGTGAAGGTTTGGTCTGCGGACTTAAGGACAAACTGGTTGTCGATTTTTTTAACCGAAACAATTTCGGTTTGAGTGGCAACTTGGCCGCCTAGCTCAGTGATTTTCTTTTCTAAAGCCTCGATAATGGTTCGTGATTTGTCACTGGCCGGAAAGACGCGTCCGTGGTCTTCGACCTTAAGTTTAACACCATTTTCTGTAAAAAAGTTAATGATATCATGGTTATCAAACTGGGAGAAGACACTGTAGAGAAAGCGCCCATTTCCAGGGATGCCAGCTAGCAGGTCGTCCAAGCTACCATTGTTGGTTACATTGCAACGACCACCACCAGTACCAGCTAATTTTTTTCCGAGTTTCCGATTTTTTTCGATGAGGAGGGTTTTCTGTCCATAAAAGCTACTGGAAATCGTAGCCATCATACCAGCAGGTCCCCCACCGATAACAATAGTATCAAAATGTTTCATAGCTCTATTGTACCACAAAAAAACAAGAGATGAAGGTCACCTCTTGTCAAGAATGCAATTAATCAATTTCATATCCCATCAGCAAACCACCATCTTCTGCATAGAAACTGCAGAGACCAGAGGTTGGTAGAATTTTAATATCCGCCTGTGGGAAATTTTCACGAATTCGCTCTGAAAGCTGTTGGCAACATTTCTCGTTATTGCGTTGGGCCATGACAATACGGCCACCAGCATAACCAGCTTTTATTAACTCTTCATAGGCTGCCTGAATCGATTTCTTTGGTCCTCTTGCTTTTTGTAGCAATTCGAGAGTTCCAGTTTCACTAGCTTCTCCGACCATACGGATATTTAGAAGGCCAACGACTGTACCGATAAGCTTGCTCAAACGGCCGTTTTTTACCAAGTTATCGACCTTTGCTAGAACAAAGAGCAACTTGGTTTTTTCTTGATAGGCAGTGATAGTTTCAACCACTTCTTCAAAAGATAGGCCCTGGTCAATCAAGTCATTTAATTTTTCTACAAGCAAGTCAACTTCACCGCCAGCAGACAAACTATCAATTACATGAATTTTAGTGTCAGGATGTTCTTCCAGATAAATATTCTTGGCCAGTTGCGCACTATTGTGACTACCAGAAAGAGTACCTGTGATGGTTACTAGGAAAATGTTTTTGGCACCTTCAAATGCCCGCAAATAATCATCTGGGCTTGGACAAGCTGATTTTGAAGCTTCTGCGGTTGCATACATGGTTTCCATCATTTGGTCAATATCAAGACAGGCATCATCAACAAAGACCTGATCAGCTACTTGAATGGTTAAGGGGACGCTTACAAAGGTTGTGTCAATAGCTGGTGTTGCCAGCTGACGATAATCACAACCAGAGTCAGCAATAATCTTCCAAGTCATAGAAATTCTCCATCTTTGTCAGTTATACATTGACAAAGGTTCTGTCTTTTTTTACAATTATATCATGAAAACCCTTGAAACAAAAGCCTCATCCGTCTGTTGTGACAAGTAGAAAGAAAATGTTATGTCTGAACGTAGAATCTCTGAAAAGTCTCTTGAAAATCTCAGAAAATCAAACCAAGAATCCAATTTATTAACCAGAGAAGCCATTGAAACAGCCCTCTTACAACTCTTGGAAAAAAAGGACTTGACCAAGATTAGTATTTCTGAATTGGTCAAACGTGCAGGCGTTTCGCGTGCAGCCTTTTATCGCAATTATGATTCCAAAGAGGAGATTTTAGAAAGCGTCTTTAAACGAACTGTCCACAATATTATGAAACAGCTGCATCATTACGATTTAAAGACAGACCTTTATCTGGTCTGGGTTCACCTTTTCCGAGAAGCAAGAAAGGAAGCCAGAGTGATTCAACTGGCCTTGGATTACCATTTAGAAAAAATCTTTGTCCAAGCCATGCAGGAATTTTTAGAAAAATACCATGGAAAATCAAAAGGTGTCAGCTCTTATCTTCATTCCTTTTGGAGCTCGGCCATCGTCTCTGTTCTTTTAAAATGGATCAAGGATGGCATGAAGGTACCTGCTGAAAAGATAGCGGATTTACGGTTACCATTTTTTAAAAAATAGAGAAAAAGGAGAAGAGATATGACTGAAAAAAGACTAGCATGGGATGAGTATTTTGCAGCCCAAGCCCTACTAATTGCCAATCGATCCACTTGTAAACGTGCCAAAGTGGGTGCGATTCTGGTAAAAGATAATAAGGTTATTTCCACTGGTTACAATGGTTCGGTATCAGGAACCGAGCATTGTATTGACCACGAATGTCTAGTCATTGAAGGACACTGTGTTCGCACCCTTCATGCTGAGGTCAATGCTATCCTTCAAGGTGCAGAACGTGGTGTTCCTAAAGGCTTTACAGCCTATGTAACCCATTTTCCTTGTCTGAACTGTACAAAACAATTGCTGCAGGTTGGTTGCAAGCGCGTGGTTTATATTAACCAGTATCGAATGGACGACTATGCCCAATACCTTTATCAAGAAAAGGGAACAGAATTAACCCATTTACCACTTGAGACAGTACAGGCAGCTCTTAAAGAGGCAGATCTAATGTAAAAATTATCAAAAATAAATGGTTTAGAAAGATTTTTAAACCGTTTTTTGGTATAATAAGAAGAATAAATTGAAAGAAGGAATTCCAAAAATGGGAAAAATTGAAGTTATTAATCACCCGCTGATTCAACACAAATTGTCAATCTTGCGTCGTACAGATACTTCTACAAAAGCTTTTCGTGAGCTAGTAGATGAGATTGCAATGTTGATGGGGTATGAAGTACTTCGTGATCTTCCACTAGAAGATGTGGAGATCGAAACACCAATCACAAAAACAGTTCAAAAACAATTGGCAGGTAAGAAATTGGCCATCGTTCCAATCTTGCGTGCAGGTATCGGGATGGTTGATGGTCTCTTGAGCTTGGTTCCAGCTGCTAAAGTTGGTCACATTGGTATGTACCGTGATGAAGAAACGCTTCAACCAGTTGAATACTTGGTGAAATTGCCTGAGGACATTAACCAACGTCAAATTTTTGTAGTAGACCCAATGTTGGCAACAGGTGGATCAGCAATCTTGGCCGTTGACTCACTTAAAAAACGTGGTGCATCAAATATTAAATTTGTCTGCCTTGTATCTGCTCCAGAAGGTGTAAAAGCCCTTCAAGAAGCTCATCCGGATGTAGAAATCTTTACAGCAGCCTTGGATGAACGCTTGAACGAACACGGTTACATCGTTCCAGGTCTTGGAGATGCTGGGGACCGCTTGTTCGGTACGAAATAAGATCGAAAAGAAGAATGACTTGGAAAAGAAGTTCCAGTCACGAAAGGAGGTTGAGTTTTTGTTTCTGTCTAATGAAAACAGAGCAAAAATTTGACCTTTTTTGACCAAGATATTATAATAGTCTTATCTTCTGTCATTTGACCAACAAAAATAAAACTCAAAAGGAGAAATGAATGATTCCTGTAGTTATTGAACAAACAAGCCGTGGAGAACGTTCTTACGATATTTACTCACGTCTTCTTAAAGACCGCATCATTATGCTGACAGGTCCCGTTGAAGACAATATGGCCAACTCTGTTATTGCCCAATTGCTTTTCTTGGATGCCCAAGATAGTACAAAAGATATTTACCTTTATGTCAATACACCTGGTGGTTCTGTTTCAGCTGGTTTGGCAATCGTTGATACTATGAACTTTATCAAGGCAGATGTCCAAACCATCGTTATGGGAATGGCTGCATCTATGGGGACTGTTATTGCATCAAGTGGAGCAAAAGGCAAGCGTTTCATGCTTCCAAATGCAGAGTATATGATTCACCAACCGATGGGTGGTACAGGTGGTGGTACTCAACAAACCGATATGGCGATCGCTGCAGAACACTTGCTTAAAACTCGTAATACCTTGGAAAAAATCTTGGCTGAAAATTCAGGTCAGTCAATCGAAAAAGTCCATGCAGATGCAGAACGCGATAACTGGATGAGTGCCCAAGAAACACTCGAATATGGCTTTATTGATGAAATCATGGCCAACAATTCATTGAACTAATGATGATAGAAGGCAAACTCGACTGGGTTTGCTTTTTTTGGTATAATAGGGAGAGATTTCTTAGAAAGAGGATTTATCATGTTTGAAAAAGTCAATCGATCTGGCTTGATTATCTATCTTTACTATAATCGTGATGCCAAAAAACTGCAGGATTATGGAGATATTACCTATCATTCCAAGAAACATCGTTACTTACAACTTTATGTTCCAACTCAAGAAGTGGAGCAATTGGTCGGGCGCTTGAGCAAGGAAAAGTTTATCAAAAAAGTCAGAGTTTGTCATATCCAAGAACTGGAAACACCCTTTGTGGGCAACCTTTACCGAGAAGAAAACGTTATCAGATAAAAATTTAAAGAAAAGTGTTGACAATTTTCTGATAATTCGGTATATTCTTAACAGACTATTTAAGAAATAAGGAGACAAAAAAGATGAAGAAAAAATTTGCCCTATCGTTTGTGGCGCTTGCAAGTGTAGCACTTCTTGCAGCCTGTGGAGAAGTGAAGTCTGGAGCAGTCAACACTGCTGGTAACTCAGTAGAGGAAAAGACAATTAAAATCGGATTTAACTTCGAAGAAACTGGTGCCGTAGCTGCCTACGGAACATCTGAACAAAAAGGTGCCCAACTTGCTGTTGACGAAATCAATGCAGCAGGTGGTATCGATGGAAAACAAATCGAAGTAGTCGATAAAGATAACAAGTCTGAAACAGCAGAGGCTGCTTCAGTAACAACTAACCTTGTAACCCAATCTAAGGTATCAGCAATCGTAGGACCTGCGACATCTGGTGCAACTGCAGCTGCGGTAGCGAATGCTACAAAAGCAGGTGTCCCATTGATCTCACCAAGTGCGACTCAAGATGGATTGACTAAAGGTCAAGATTACCTCTTTATTGGAACTTTCCAAGATAGCTTCCAAGGAAAAATTATCTCAAACTATGTTTCTGAAAAATTAAATGCTAAGAAAGTGGTTCTTTACACTGACAATGCCAGTGACTATGCTAAAGGTATTGCCAAAGCCTTCCGTGAAGCTTACAAGGGTGAGATCGTTGCAGATGAAACTTTTGTAGCAGGTGACACAGACTTCCAAGCAGCCCTTACAAAAATGAAAGGGAAAGATTTTGATGCTATCATCGTCCCTGGTTACTACACTGAAGCTGGTAAAATTGTAAACCAAGCGCGTGGTATGGGAATTGACAAACCAATCGTTGGTGGTGATGGATTCAACGGTGAGGAGTTTGTACAACAAGCAACTGCTGAAAAAGCATCAAACATCTACTTTATCTCAGGCTTCTCAACTACTGTAGAAGTTTCAGCTAAAGCTAAAGCCTTCCTTGACGCTTACCGTGCTAAGTACAATGAAGAGCCTTCAACATTTGCAGCCTTGGCTTATGATTCAGTTCACCTTGTAGCAAACGCAGCAAAAGGTGCTAAAAATTCAGGTGAAATCAAGGATAACCTTGCTAAAACAAAAGATTTTGAAGGTGTAACTGGTCAAACAAGCTTCGATGCAGACCACAACACAGTCAAAACTGCTTACATGATGACCATGAACAATGGTAAAGTTGAAGCAGCAGAAGTTGTAAAACCATAATAGAAAAATGTTGAAATAGGGAATGAGCCTCGGACTCACTCCCTGTTTCGATATTTAATACTCTTCGAAAATCTCTTCAAACTGCGTCAACGTCGCCTTGGATTATATATGTGACTGACTTCGTCAGTCTTANNTTTTCATTGAGTATAAGAACCTATCAAAAAGTGAGGGAAAACCCTCGGAATTATATATAGAAAGAGTGAATCTTATGCTCCAACAACTAGTAAATGGTTTGATTCTAGGTAGTGTTTATGCGCTGTTAGCCCTAGGATATACCATGGTTTACGGAATTATCAAGCTCATCAATTTCGCCCACGGTGATATTTATATGATGGGAGCCTTTATCGGTTATTTCTTGATTAATTCTTTCCAAATGAATTTCTTTGTAGCGCTTATTGTAGCTATGCTAGCGACAGCCATTCTTGGTGTCGTGATTGAGTTCCTTGCTTACCGACCTTTGCGTCACTCTACTCGTATTGCTGTTTTGATTACAGCTATTGGGGTTTCTTTCCTATTGGAGTATGGCATGGTCTATCTGGTTGGTGCCAATACCCGTGCCTTCCCTCAAGCGATTCAAACAGTTCGCTATGATTTGGGACCAGTTAGCCTAACAAACGTGCAGTTAATGATCTTGGCCATTTCCTTGATTTTGATGATTTTGTTACAAGTCATTGTTCAAAAGACCAAGATGGGGAAAGCCATGCGTGCGGTATCAGTAGATAGCGATGCGGCGCAATTGATGGGGATCAATGTAAACCGTACTATCAGCTTTACCTTCGCTTTGGGTTCTGCTCTTGCGGGTGCGGCTGGTGTTCTGATTGCCCTCTATTATAACTCTCTTGAGCCTTTGATGGGAGTTACTCCAGGTCTTAAGTCTTTCGTTGCCGCAGTACTTGGTGGTATCGGAATCATTCCTGGTGCGGCGCTTGGTGGATTTGTAATTGGTCTATTAGAAACCTTTGCGACAGCCTTTGGGATGTCAGACTTCCGTGATGCCATTGTTTATGGAATCTTGTTGTTGATCTTGATTGTCCGCCCAGCTGGTATCCTTGGTAAAAATGTGAAAGAGAAGGTGTAAACGATGAAGGAAAATTTAAAAGTTAATATTCTATGGTTACTCCTTTTGTTAGCTGGTTATGGCTTGATTAGTGTACTGGTTTCAGTTGGAGTACTCAACCTGTTCTATGTACAGATTTTACAACAAATTGGAATCAATATTATTCTGGCTGTTGGTCTCAACTTAATCGTTGGTTTTTCAGGACAATTTTCACTTGGTCATGCTGGTTTCATGGCGATTGGTGCCTATGCAGCAGCTATTATTGGTTCTAAATTACCGACCTACGGTGCCTTCTTTGGAGCTATGCTGATAGGGGCTTTACTTTCAGGAGCGGTTGCCTTGCTTGTCGGCATTCCAACCTTGCGTTTGAAGGGGGACTATCTTGCGGTAGCTACTCTAGGTGTTTCTGAAATTATCCGTATCTTTATCATCAATGGCGGAAGCCTTACAAATGGTGCGGCAGGTATCTTGGGAATTCCAAACTTTACAACTTGGCAAATGGTTTACTTCTTTGTCGTGATTACAACCGTTGCAACCTTGAACTTCTTGCGTAGCCCAATTGGTCGTTCAACCCTCTCTGTTCGTGAGGATGAAATCGCTGCTGAGTCAGTTGGGGTTAATACGACTAAAATTAAAATCATCGCCTTTGTCTTTGGTGCTATTACTGCAAGTATTGCAGGGTCACTTCAGGCAGGATTTATCGGTTCAGTTGTACCGAAAGATTACACTTTCATCAACTCAATCAACGTTTTGATCATTGTTGTATTTGGCGGACTTGGTTCCATTACAGGTGCGATTGTATCGGCTATTGTTCTGGGAATTTTGAATATGCTTCTCCAAGATGTTGCCAGCGTGCGTATGATTATCTACGCTTTGGCCTTGGTATTGGTAATGATTTTCAGACCAGGGGGACTTCTTGGAACGTGGGAATTGAGCCTATCACGTTTCTTTAAAAAATCTAAGAAGGAGGAACAAAACTAATGGCATTACTTGAAGTAAAACAGTTAACCAAACATTTTGGCGGTCTAACAGCTGTTGGAGATGTGACTCTTGAATTGAACGAAGGGGAATTGGTTGGACTAATCGGTCCAAACGGAGCTGGGAAAACCACTCTTTTCAACCTTTTGACGGGTGTTTATGAACCAAGTGAGGGGACAGTAACCCTAGATGGTCACCTTTTAAATGGGAAGGCACCTTATAAGATTGCTTCTTTGGGACTTGGTCGTACTTTCCAAAATATCCGTCTCTTTAAAGATTTAACAGTTTTGGATAATGTTTTGATTGCTTTTGGCAACCATCACAAACAACATGTTTTTGCTAGTTTTTTGCGCTTACCAGCTTTTTACAAGAGTGAAAAAGAATTAAAGGCTAAGGCTTTGGAATTGCTTAAAATCTTTGATTTAGATGGTGATGCAGAAACTCTTGCTAAAAACCTTGCCTACGGACAACAACGTCGTTTGGAAATTGTTCGTGCCCTTGCTACGGAACCTAAAATTCTCTTTTTAGATGAACCAGCAGCAGGTATGAACCCACAGGAAACAGCCGAATTGACTGAGTTAATTCGTCGTATCAAAGATGAATTTAAGATTACGATCATGCTGATTGAACACGATATGAATCTGGTCATGGAAGTTACAGAACGTATCTACGTACTTGAATATGGTCGTTTAATTGCTCAAGGAACTCCAGACGAAATTAAGACCAATAAACGCGTTATCGAAGCTTATCTAGGAGGTGAAGCCTAATGTCTATGTTAAAAGTTGATAATCTTTCTGTACATTACGGTATGATCCAAGCAGTCCGTGATGTAAGCTTTGAAGTGAATGAAGGAGAGGTAGTTTCACTTATCGGTGCCAATGGTGCAGGTAAGACAACCATTCTCCGTACCTTGTCTGGTTTGGTTAGACCGAGTTCAGGAAAAATTGAATTTTTAGGTCAAGAAATCCAAAAAATGCCGGCTCAGAAAATCGTAGCAGGTGGCCTTTCACAAGTACCAGAAGGACGCCACGTCTTCCCTGGCTTGACTGTTATGGAAAATCTTGAAATGGGAGCTTTCTTAAAGAAAAATCGTGAAGAAAATCAAGCTAACTTGAAGAAGGTTTTCTCACGCTTTCCTCGTCTTGAAGAACGGAAGAACCAAGATGCAGCAACTCTTTCAGGGGGGGAACAACAAATGCTTGCCATGGGACGCGCTCTTATGTCAACACCAAAACTTCTTCTTTTAGATGAACCATCAATGGGACTTGCCCCAATCTTTATCCAAGAGATTTTTGATATCATTCAAGATATCCAGAAGCAAGGGACAACTGTCCTCTTGATTGAACAAAATGCCAATAAGGCACTCGCAATCTCTGACCGAGGCTATGTACTGGAAACAGGCAAAATCGTCCTATCAGGAACAGGAAAAGAACTCGCCTCATCAGAAGAAGTAAGAAAAGCGTATCTAGGTGGCTAAAACAATCCAGTGGATTGTTTTAGTCGGCAGATGAAGATTGCGAAGCAATCTTCGCATAGTCTGGGAGACTAGTTTAGGTTGCAAATGAAGATTACGAAGTAATCATCATTATAGTCCGGGGAACCTTTTTAGTCGGCAGATAGAGATTGCGAAGCAATCATCAGAATCCAGTGGATTGTTTTAGTCGGTGGATAAGGATTACGAAGTAATCTTCGCATAGTCTGGGAGACTAGTTTAGGTTGCGGATAGAGATTGCAAAGCAATCTTCATCTACATTGAAAAATTAATTTCTAATAATTGAAAAAACCGAATGAAGCGTACCTATCCTTCATTCACAGAGCTCGATTTTAGAGCTCTTTTTGCTAGCTTATTCATACTTTTCTGAATTTTGAAAAAGAAATGTAAGCGTTTGATAGATTTACAAAAAGATTGTATAATAGGGATAAGAATAGAAAAGGAGAAGTCTCATGGCAGTTAAAGATTTTATGACCCGCAAGGTAGTGTATATTAGTCCAGATACAACAGTATCTCATGCAGCAGATTTGATGAGAGAGCAAGGGTTGCACCGCTTGCCTGTTATCGAAAATGATCAATTAGTTGGTTTGGTGACTGAGGGAACCATTGCCCAAGCAAGTCCATCAAAAGCAACCAGTCTTTCTATCTATGAGATGAATTATCTTCTGAATAAGACAAAAGTAAAAGATGTCATGATTCGCGATGTTGTCACTGTCTCAGGCTATGCGAGTCTAGAAGATGCAACTTATCTGATGTTGAAAAACAAGATTGGTATTCTTCCTGTCGTAGATAACCATCAAGTCTATGGGGTTATTACGGACCGTGACGTTTTCCAAGCCTTTCTCGAAATTGCTGGTTATGGAGAAGAAGGAATTCGTGTGCGCTTTGTTACAGAAGATGAAGTTGGTGTCCTTGGTAAGATTGTTTCTCTAATCGTTGAAGAAAATTTGAATATTTCGCATACAGTCAATATTCCGCGTAAGGATGGTAAGGTGATTATCGAAGTTCAAATCGATGGATCAATTGATTTACCAGCCTTGAAAGAAAAATTTGAAGCAAATGGCATTCAAGTGGAAGAAATCACTCGCACTTCAGCAAAAGTCTTGTAGGAAGGGAAGCCGAAAGGCTTCTTTTTTCATAAAAAGGGACTAGAGCAAAAGATGGAAAGAAATGATAAAATATGCTATAATGAAATGATGTAAAAAAGGAGTATTTATGGACATTTCAGTAATCCGTCAAAAAATTGACGCAAATCGTGAAAAATTAGCTTCTTTCAGGGGGTCTCTTTGACCTAGAAGGTCTAGAGGAAGAGATTGCCATCTTGGAAAACAAGATGACAGAACCTGATTTTTGGAACGATAATATCGCGGCCCAAAAAACGTCGCAAGAATTAAATGAATTAAAAAACACCTATAATACCTTCCATAAGATGGAAGAGTTGCAGGATGAAGTTGAAATTTTATTGGACTTTTTAGCAGAAGACGAGTCGGTTCAAGAAGAACTGGTAGAGCAGTTAGCCGAACTTGATAAGATGATGACCAGCTATGAGATGACGCTTCTCTTGTCGGAACCTTATGACCACAACAATGCCATCTTGGAAATCCATCCAGGTTCTGGTGGTACAGAGGCTCAGGACTGGGGTGATATGTTGCTGCGTATGTATACTCGCTATGGCAATGCTAAAGGTTTTAAAGTAGAAGTATTGGATTATCAAGCAGGTGATGAGGCTGGTATTAAGTCGGTGACCTTATCATTTGAAGGGCCTAATGCCTATGGTCTTCTCAAGTCAGAAATGGGAGTTCACCGTTTGGTGCGAATTTCGCCGTTTGACTCTGCTAAACGTCGCCATACCTCTTTCACATCTGTAGAAGTGATGCCAGAATTGGATGATACTATTGAAGTGGAAATCCGTGAAGATGATATCAAGATGGATACCTTCCGTTCAGGTGGTGCCGGTGGACAAAACGTCAACAAGGTTTCAACAGGTGTGCGTCTGACCCACATTCCAACTGGAATTGTTGTTCAATCAACAGTGGATCGGACCCAGTATGGAAATAGAGATCGTGCCATGAAAATGTTGCAGGCTAAGCTCTATCAAATGGAGCAAGAGAAGAAGGCTGCGGAGGTAGATTCCCTCAAGGGTGAGAAAAAAGAAATCACATGGGGAAGCCAAATCCGTTCTTATGTCTTCACGCCTTATACTATGGTAAAAGATCACCGAACTAGCTTTGAAGTTGCTCAGGTAGATAAGGTTATGGATGGGGACCTAGATGGTTTTATCGATGCCTATCTCAAGTGGCGCATTAGCTAAGATAGAAAGGAAGTCACATGTCAATCATTGAAATGAGAGATGTCGTCAAAAAATACGACAACGGAACGACTGCCCTACGCGGTGTTTCGGTCAGCGTTCAACCGGGGGAATTTGCTTACATCGTAGGACCTTCAGGAGCAGGGAAGTCAACTTTTATTCGTTCTCTGTATCGTGAAGTAAAAATCGATAAAGGAAGCCTATCAGTTGCTGGTTTTAATCTGGTTAAGATTAAAAAGAAAGATGTCCCGCTTCTACGTCGTAGTGTTGGGGTTGTCTTCCAGGATTATAAACTGTTGCCAAAGAAAACGGTTTATGAGAATATTGCTTACGCTATGGAAGTAATCGGGGAAAATCGCCGTAATATCAAAAAACGAGTGATGGAAGTTTTGGACTTGGTTGGCTTGAAGCACAAGGTTCGTTCTTTCCCAAATGAGCTCTCAGGTGGGGAGCAACAGCGGATTGCGATTGCGCGTGCTATTGTAAATAATCCCAAAGTACTGATAGCCGATGAACCAACAGGAAACCTAGATCCGGATAATTCATGGGAAATTATGAATCTTTTGGAACGGATTAACCTACAAGGGACAACTATTTTGATGGCGACTCATAATAGCCAGATTGTAAATACCTTGCGCCACCGTGTCATTGCCATTGAAAATGGCCGTGTCGTTCGTGACGAATCAAAAGGAGAGTATGGATACGATGATTAGTAGATTTTTTCGCCATTTATTTGAAGCCTTAAAAAGTTTGAAACGAAATGGTTGGATGACAGTAGCTGCTGTCAGTTCAGTCATGATTACTTTGACCTTGGTGGCAATATTTGCTTCTGTTATTTTCAATACAGCGAAACTAGCTACAGATATTGAAAATAATGTCCGTGTAGTAGTTTATATCCGAAAGGATGTGGAAGATAACAGTCAGACAATTGAAAAAGAAGGTCAAACTGTTACAAATAATGACTACCACAAGGTATATGATTCTTTGAAGAACATGTCTACGGTTAAGAGTGTTACCTTTTCAAGTAAAGAAGAACAATATGAAAAGTTAACCGAGACAATGGGAGATAACTGGAAAATCTTTGAAGGAGATGCCAATCCTCTCTATGATGCCTATATTGTAGAGGCAAACACTCCAAATGATGTAAAAACTATAGCCGAAGATGCTAAAAAAATTGAAGGTGTCTCTGAGGTTCAAGATGGCGGTGCCAATACAGAAAGACTCTTCAAGTTAGCTTCATTTATCCGTGTTTGGGGACTAGGGATTGCTGCTTTGTTAATTTTTGTCGCAGTTTTCTTGATTTCAAATACCATTCGTATTACCATTATTTCCCGCAGTCGCGAGATTCAAATCATGCGCTTGGTCGGAGCTAAAAACAGTTATATTCGTGGACCGTTCTTGTTAGAAGGAGCCTTTATCGGTTTATTGGGAGCTATCGCACCATCTGTTTTAGTCTTTATTGTTTATCAAATGGTTTACCAATCTGTCAATAAATCGTTGGTAGGACAAAATCTATCCATGATTAGTCCAGATTTATTTAGTCCTTTGATGATTGCCCTACTATTTGTGATTGGAATTTTCATTGGTTCACTGGGATCAGGAATTTCCATGCGCCGATTCTTGAAGATTTAGGTAAAATAATTATTTTTATGAGGAGGTTGTAAAATCTCCTTTTTTGCTACAAGAGTTTTTGAAAAGGGACTTCTAATACTCAATGGAAATCAAAGAGCAAACTAGGTAGCTCGCCACAGGATGCTCAAAATACTGTTTTGAGGTTGTAGATAAGACTGACGAAGTCAGTCCCATATATACGGTAAGGCGACGCTGACGTGGTTTGAAGAGATTTTCGAAGAGTATCAAGAAGTCGCCCGGAGAAGACTTTTTGATGGCTAACTTGAACTTGAAATTTGGCACTAGAAATTTTTTTGAAAAAAGAGTATTTTTTTGAATAAAAGCCTTTACAAAAAAAATTAAAGTGGTATAATTAAATCATAAAAGGTGCAAACGTTTTCGTAAAACGTTTGCCTAAATAAAAATAAAGGAGATTTGAATGATGAAAGATACATTCAAAAATGTCTTGTCTTTCGAATTTTGGCAAAAATTCGGTAAGGCTTTGATGGTGGTTATCGCGGTTATGCCGGCTGCTGGTTTGATGATTTCAATCGGTAAGTCTATCGTGATGATTAACCCAACCTTTGCACCACTCGTTATTACTGGTGGTGTACTAGAGCAAATCGGTTGGGGGGTTATCGTTAACCTTCATATCTTGTTCGCCCTCGCTATTGGAGGAAGCTGGGCTAAAGAACGTGCTGGTGGTGCTTTCGCCGCTGGTCTTGCCTTCATCTTGATTAACCGTATCACTGGTACAATCTTTGGTGTATCAGGCGATATGTTGAAAAATCCAGATGCTATGGTTTCAACACTATTGGGTGGGCAAATCAAAGTTGCTGATTACTTCATTAGTGTTATGGAAGCCCCAGCATTGAACATGGGTGTCTTCGTAGGGATTATTTCTGGTTTTATTGGAGCAACTGCTTACAATAAATACTATAACTTCCGTAAGCTTCCTGATGCACTTTCATTCTTTAACGGAAAACGTTTTGTACCATTTGTAGTTATTCTTCGTTCAATAATTGCTGCAATTGTACTTGCAGCTTTCTGGCCACTTGTGCAAACTGGTATCAATAGCTTTGGTATCTGGATTGCTAACTCACAAGAAACTGCTCCAATCCTTGCACCATTCTTGTATGGTACATTGGAACGTTTGCTCTTACCATTTGGTCTTCACCACATGTTGACTATCCCAATGAACTACACAGCTCTTGGTGGTACTTATGAGGTCCTAACTGGTGCAGCTAAAGGTAGCCAAGTATTTGGTCAAGATCCACTTTGGCTTGCGTGGGTAACAGACCTTGTAAACCTTAAAGGTACTGATGCTAGTCAATACCAACACTTGTTAGATACAGTACATCCAGCTCGTTTCAAAGTTGGACAAATGATTGGTTCATTCGGTATCTTGATGGGTGTGGTTGTGGCTATCTACCGTAATGTTGATGCTGACAAGAAACACAAATACAAAGGTATGATGATTGCGACAGCTCTTGCAACATTCTTGACAGGGGTTACTGAACCAATCGAATACATGTTCATGTTCGTCGCAACACCTATGTATCTTGTTTACTCACTTGTTCAAGGTGCAGCCTTTGCTATGGCTGATGTCGTAAACCTACGTATGCACTCATTCGGTTCAATCGAGTTCTTGACTCGTACACCTATTGCAATCAGTGCTGGTATCGGTATGGATATCATTAACTTCATTTGGGTAACTGTTCTCTTTGCTGTAATCATGTACTTTATCGCAAACTTCATGATTCAAAAATTCAACTACGCAACTCCAGGACGTAACGGAAACTATGAGACTGCTGAAGGTTCAGAAGAAGCTAGCAGTGAAGTGAAAGTTGCAGCAGGTTCTCAAGCTGTAAACATTATCAACCTTCTTGGTGGACGCGCAAACATCGTTGATGTTGATGCATGTATGACTCGTCTCCGTGTTACTGTTAAAGATGCAGATAAAGTAGGAAATGCAGAGCAATGGAAAGCAGAAGGAGCTATGGGTCTTGTCATGAAAGGACAAGGGGTTCAAGCTATCTACGGACCAAAAGCTGACGTATTGAAATCTGATATCCAAGATATCCTTGATTCAGGTGAAATCATTCCTGAAACTCTTCCAAGCCAAATGACTGAAGCACAACAAAACACTGTTCACTTCAAAGGTCTTACTGAGGAAGTTTACTCAGTAGCAGACGGTCAAGTTGTTGCTTTGGAACAAGTAAAAGATCCAGTATTTGCTCAAAAAATGATGGGTGATGGATTTGCAGTAGAACCTGCAAATGGAAATATTGTATCTCCAGTTTCAGGTACTGTATCAAGCATCTTCCCAACAAAACATGCTCTTGGTATTGTGACTGCAGCAGGTCTTGAAGTATTGGTTCACATTGGTTTGGACACAGTAAGTCTTGAAGGTAAACCATTTACAGTTCATGTTGCTGAAGGACAAAAAGTTGCAGCAGGTGATCTCCTTGTCACAGCTGACTTGGATGCTATCCGTGCAGCAGGACGTGAAACTTCAACAGTAGTTGTCTTCACAAATGGTGATGCAATTAAATCAGTTAAATTAGAAAAAACAGGTTCTCTTGCAGCTAAAACAGCAGTTGCTAAAGTAGAATTGTAATATACTTGAGGTTGGAAGCTGTATTCCAACCTCTTATTTTGGGAGAAAAGAATGAAATTTTTAACACTCAATACTCATAGTTGGATGGAGAAAGAAGCAGAGGAAAAATTCCAGATTTTGCTTGAGGATATTCTTGAAAAAGACTATGATTTGATTTGTTTCCAAGAAATCAATCAGGAGATTACTTCGCCAGAGGTGGAGGTTAATGATCTCTATCAAGCTTTGCCAGCAGCTGAGCCTATTCATCAAGACCACTATGTTAGACTCTTGGTTGAAAAGTTGTCAGAGCAAGGGAAAAATTACTACTGGACCTGGGCTTATAACCATATCGGTTATGATTGCTACCACGAAGGTGTGGCTATCTTGTCTAAAACACCTATTGAAGCCAGAGAAATTTTAGTTTCAGATGTGGATGATCCAACTGACTATCATACTCGCCGTGTTGCCTTGGTTGAAACTGTAGTTGATGGAAAGGAGCTTGCAGTTTCAAGTGTCCACCTTTCTTGGTGGGATAAAGGTTTCCAAGAAGAATGGGCACGATTTGAGGCTGTCTTGAAAGAATTGAACAAGCCGCTTTTGCTAGCTGGAGATTTCAACAATCCGGCTGGACAGGAAGGCTACCAAGCTATTTTAGCTAGTCCATTAGGCTTACAAGATGCATTTGAAGTTGCTCAAGAGAAAAGTGGTAGTTATACTGTTCCACCAGAAATAGATGGATGGAAAGGGAACACTGAACCCCTTCGGATCGACTATGTTTTTACTACCAAAGAGTTAGCGGTGGAAAATTTACATGTCGTATTTGATGGTAACAAGAGTCCGCAAGTTAGTGATCACTATGGCTTGAGTGCTATTTTAAACTGGAAATAATAACTGAAAAGAGGTTGGGATTCACAAATTCCAGCCTTTTTCTTATTAGAGAAGCTACTGGAAATAGCCTAATACTCTTCGAAAATCAAATTCAAACCACGTCAGCTTCACCTTGCCGTACTCAAGTACAGCCTGCGGCTAGCTTCCTAGTTTGCTCTTTGATTTTCATTGAGTATAAATAAGTGAGGCTACTGAAATGGAATAAAATATGGTATAATTGGTAAGATAGATAGAATCGAGGATATTATGTCATTTACGAAATTTCAATTTAAAAACTATATTAGAGAAGCCCTGCAGGAGTTGAAATTTACAACTCCAACAGAGGTACAAGATAAGTTGATTCCCATTGTCCTGTCAGGCCGAGATTTGGTTGGAGAATCAAAAACAGGTTCGGGTAAGACTCACACTTTCCTATTGCCGATTTTCCAGCAATTAGATGAAGCCAGCGATAGTGTTCAAGCAGTCATTACTGCACCGAGTCGTGAATTAGCTACTCAAATTTACCAAGCAGCTCGTCAGATTTCAGCTCACTCAGAAGTGGAAGTTCGTGTGGTTAATTATGTGGGGGGGACAGATAAGGCTCGCCAGATTGAGAAATTGGCAAGTAAGCAGCCTCATATTGTTATCGGAACGCCTGGCCGTATTTATGACTTAGTTAAGTCTGGTGACCTAGCTATTCACAAGGCTAAGACCTTTGTGGTCGATGAGGCAGATATGACCTTGGATATGGGATTCTTGGAAACTGTTGATAAGATTGCTGGCAGTCTTCCAAAGGACCTGCAATTCATGGTCTTCTCAGCGACTATTCCACAAAAGTTGCAACCATTCTTGAAAAAATACTTGTCAAATCCTGTCATGGAGAAAATCAAGACCAAAACGGTCATTTCTGATACCATTGATAATTGGTTGATTTCTACTAAGGGACGTGACAAGAATGCTCAAATTTATCAATTGACTCAGTTGATGCAGCCTTATTTGGCAATGATTTTTGTTAACACTAAAACGCGTGCTGATGAATTGCATTCTTACTTGACTGCTCAAGGCTTGAAGGTGGCAAAGATTCATGGAGATATTGCCCCTCGTGAACGTAAGCGAATCATGAATCAGGTGAAAAATCTGGATTTTGAGTACATTGTCGCAACAGACTTGGCAGCGCGTGGGATTGATATTGAAGGTGTCAGTCATGTCATCAATGATGCCATTCCGCAAGACTTATCTTTCTTTGTGCACCGTGTTGGTCGTACTGGACGCAATGGCCTACCAGGTACAGCTATTACCCTTTACCAGCCAAGCGATGACTCGGATATCCGTGAGTTGGAGAAATTGGGAATCAAGTTTACTCCTAAGATGGTCAAAGACGGGGAATTTCAAGATACTTATGACCGTGATCGTCGTGCTAATCGTGAGAAGAAGCAAGATAAGCTTGATATTGAAATGATTGGTCTGGTCAAAAAGAAAAAGAAAAAAGTCAAACCGGGTTATAAGAAGAAAATTCAATGGGCGGTTGATGAAAAGCGCCGCAAAACCAAACGCGCTGAAAATCGTGCTCGCGGTCGTGCAGAGCGTAAAGCTAAACGCCAAACATTTTAATAGAAATTGTTGGAGTACTGAGCTCCAACTTTTTGCTTTATGAGAACGAACTATCTAAACCGAAACACTACATTAAATACTGCAAATTGTGTTTAAAAATGGTATAATGATAAAGTTATATAGTCCCGATAAGATGGTAGGTATTCATTACTAAGAGTTTTCAGTACTTTGTAAATCGCAAAGACTGACGGCTCCAAAGTAGTCGCTCGTCATTCTACGGTTGTCGCTATAAGTCGGTCACCCTATGCGCCTTACTAGCTTCAGAAATAAAAAAGTATCGTTTTTATTTCTTTCGCGTCGTAACTCTTAGAAAATGAAAATACCTATCAGTACTTTGTAACTCTATAACACTATTTTTAAGGGGGGACATTTTTATGTCAGAACGTAAATTATTCACGTCTGAATCTGTATCTGAGGGGCATCCAGATAAGATTGCAGACCAAATTTCAGATGCGATTTTGGATGCTATTTTAGCAAAGGATCCAGAGGCGCACGTTGCTGCTGAGACAGCTGTATATACTGGTTCTGTCCATGTTTTTGGTGAAATTTCTACAAATGCCTATGTGGATATTAACCGTGTGGTTCGTGATACCATTGCAGAGATTGGCTATACCAATACAGAGTATGGATTTTCTGCAGAGACGGTGGGAGTCCATCCGTCACTTGTTGAGCAGTCACCGGATATCGCCCAAGGGGTTAATGAAGCCTTAGAAGTTCGTGGAAATGCAGACCAAGATCCGCTGGACTTAATTGGTGCTGGAGACCAAGGTCTCATGTTTGGATTTGCAGTGGATGAAACAGAAGAGCTCATGCCATTGCCAATTTCACTCAGCCACAAGTTAGTTCGTCGTTTAGCAGATCTTCGTAAATCTGGGGAAATCAGCTATCTTCGCCCAGATGCTAAATCACAAGTTACAGTTGAGTATGATGAAAATGACCGTCCAGTACGTGTGGACACAGTTGTTATTTCAACTCAGCACGATCCAGAAGTCAGCAACGAGCAAATTCACAATGATGTCATTAATAAGGTTATCAAAGAGGTTATTCCAGCCTCTTACTTGGATGAGCAAACAAAATTCTTCATCAATCCTACTGGTCGTTTTGTAATCGGTGGACCTCAAGGAGACTCAGGTTTGACTGGTCGTAAGATTATCGTGGATACCTATGGTGGCTACTCTCGTCATGGTGGCGGTGCCTTCTCTGGTAAAGATGCGACTAAGGTGGACCGTTCTGCCTCTTATGCAGCTCGTTATATTGCAAAGAATATCGTTGCAGCAGGTCTGGCTAAGAAAGCGGAAGTGCAATTGGCCTACGCTATCGGTGTTGCCCAACCTGTTTCTGTTCGTATCGATACCTTTGGTACAGGAAGAGTAGCTGAAAGCAAGCTTGAAAAAGCGGCTCGTCAAATCTTTGACCTTCGTCCTGCAGGAATTATTCAAATGCTGGACCTCAAGCGCCCAATTTACCGTCAAACAGCGGCTTACGGACACATGGGACGTACAGATATTGACCTTCCATGGGAACGCTTGGACAAGGTAAACGCTTTGAAAGAAGCAGTCAAATAAATGAATTGAAGAAAGAGGGAATCTCCCTCTTTTTTATGGTTTTTAACTATACTGGGATACTGTTCTGAAAATCCATTTTGCGAAAGTAGAGATTTACATGTATTTCTTTAAAAATGATAATGGTTGAGATTTCTCCTCGTAATAGATAATCATGGGGATATTTCAATCCAAAGTTTTATTCGTTATCACTTGACTATTGCAAGGTTTTCTAGAGCAACAGAGTCATGGAATGGACTCATGGTTGAGATTTCTCCTTGTTGCTTGGACTTCATTCAAAAGTCTGTTACCCAAACCTTGTTCAAACTTCCAATACACTAGCTGTTTCCATAGCATGACTTCTGCACTAGACTTTCTTTTCCGAATAAATAGATAGAACCATAGAATCTAGTAAACCTAGAATTAAAACTGTGGTATAATATTAGCAATAAAAGGAATCTGGAGGATTAGAATCATGGTATCAACGAAAACACAAATTGCTGGTTTTGAGTTTGATAATTGCTTGATGAATGCAGCAGGTGTGGCTTGTATGACGATAGAGGAGCTAGAAGGGGTTAAAAACTCAGCGGCAGGAACCTTTGTCACTAAGACAGCAACCTTGGACTTCCGTCAGGGAAATCCTGAGCCACGCTATCAAGATGTCCCACTTGGTTCTATCAACTCTATGGGCTTGCCGAATAAGGGCTTAGACTATTATTTGAACTATCTTTTGGACTTGCAGGAAAAAGAGCCGAACCGAACTTTCTTTTTATCTCTAGTTGGCATGTCTCCAGAGGAAACCCATACTATTTTGAAAAAAGTCCAAGAGAGTGATTTTCGTGGTCTGACTGAGCTAAACCTCTCCTGTCCAAATGTTCCAGGAAAACCTCAGATTGCCTATGATTTTGAGACAACAGACCGGATTTTGGCAGAAGTATTTGCTTACTTTACAAAACCTCTTGGAATTAAGCTTCCACCTTATTTTGATATTGTTCACTTTGACCAAGCGGCAGCTATTTTTAACAAGTATCCGCTCAAGTTTGTCAACTGCGTCAACTCAATCGGAAACGGACTGTATATAGAAGATGAATCTGTCGTTATTCGCCCTAAAAATGGTTTCGGTGGGATTGGTGGGGAGTATATCAAACCGACTGCTCTAGCTAATGTTCACGCCTTTTATCAACGCTTAAACCCTCAAATCCAAATCATCGGAACAGGAGGAGTTCTGACTGGTCGTGATGCCTTTGAACACATCCTCTGTGGTGCCAGTATGGTACAGGTGGGAACCACCCTTCACAAAGAAGGCGTCGGTGCTTTCGAACGTATTACCAATGAACTAAAAGCTATCATGGCGGAAAAAGGGTACGAGAGCTTAGAAGATTTCCGTGGGGAATTGCGCTATATTGATTAAATTCATTAAAAAATCAGAAGAAAGGAGAGAAGATGCTAACCATTGAAGAAAGTCAGAAGTTGACTTTATCAAATTTACCTAGTCTAAGCCTATTTACAGGGACAGATCAGGGTCAGTTTGAAGTGATGAAGAGTCAAGTATTGAAACAGATTGGCTATGATTCTGCCGACCTCAACTTTGCCTACTTTGATATGAAAGAAGTAGTTTACAAGGATGTGGAACTGGAGTTAGTCAGCCTTCCTTTCTTTGCGGATGAGAAAATCGTGATATTGGATCATTTTGTTGATATGACAACAGCCAAGAAACGCTTTTTAACAGATGATGAGCTTAAGTCGTTTGAGGAATACCTTGACAATCCTTCGCCAACAACCAAGTTGTTGATCTTTGCGGAAGGAAAACTGGATAGTAAAAGACGGTTGGTTAAATTACTGAAGCGTGATGCCAAGGTTTTTGACGCAGTAGAAGCCAAAGAACAAGAATTGCGCCAGTATTTCCAAAAGTGGAGCCAGAAACAAGGTCTGCAGTTTGCCAATAATTCTTTTGAAAATCTCCTTATCAAATCTGGTTTTCAATTTAGCGAAATTCAGAAAAATCTCCTCTTTTTACAGTCCTATAAGGCAGATTCTGTTATCGAAGAAGAGGATATTGTCAACGCTATTCCCAAGACCTTGCAGGACAATATCTTTGACTTAACTCAGTTTATTCTGACTAAAAAGATGGATCAGGCGCGTGACTTGGTTAGAGACTTGACCTTGCAAGGTGAAGATGAAATCAAACTGATTGCAGTCATGCTAGGACAATTTCGGACTTTTACTCAGGTGAAGATTTTGGCGGAGTCTGGGCAAACAGAATCTCAGATTGCAAATAGTCTAGGAAGTTTTCTCGGACGCAATCCTAATCCCTATCAAATCAAGTTTGCGCTGAGAGATTCAAGAGGACTTTCCTTGAGCTTTTTGAAGCAAGCTATTTCCTATTTGATTGAGACAGACTATCAGATTAAGACAGGTCTTTATGAAAAAGGTTTCCTTTTTGAAAAGGCACTCCTACAGATTGCTAGTCAGGTAAATTGAAATTATTTTTGAAACTATAACCCGTGTCAATATTATTATTTTGTCGTGGGTTTCTTGCTGATTTGCTTGTTTTATACTCAATGAAAATCAAAGAGCAAACTAGGAAACTAGCCGCAGGTTGCTCAAAGTACTGCTTTGAGGTTGTAGATAAGACTGACGAAGTCAGCTCAAAACATGTTTTTGAGGTTGCGGATGAAACTGACGAAGTCAGTAACCATATCTACGGCAAGGAGACGTTGACGCGGTTTGAAGAGATTTTCGAAGAGTATTAGTTAGAAAGTATTTCAGTGATTTCTTCATCTATAAGCAAAAAACTTGAAAAAAGTGAATGTTTGCGTTATCATTTTCATATAGAAAGAAAAAGAGGTATTACAGATGGCTATTATCTTACCAGATCTTCCATATGCATACGACGCTTTGGAACCATACATCGATGCGGAAACAATGCATTTGCACCATGACAAACACCATCAAACTTATGTCAACAATGCCAATGCAGCTTTAGAAAAACACCCTGAAATTGGTGAAGACCTTGCAGCCTTGCTTGCTGATGTAGAATCTATCCCAGCTGATATCCGTCAAGCGCTTATCAACAATGGTGGCGGACACTTGAACCACGCTCTTTTCTGGGAATTGATGACTCCCGAGAAAACAGCTCCTTCAGCAGAACTGGCAGCAGCAATCGATGCAACATTTGGTTCATTTGAAGAATTCCAAGCAGCCTTCACTGCAGCAGCAACAACTCGTTTTGGTTCAGGTTGGGCATGGTTGGTTGTCAACAAAGAAGGGAAACTTGAAGTGACTTCAACAGCAAACCAAGACACACCAATCTCAGAAGGTAAAAAACCAATCTTAGGCTTGGACGTTTGGGAACATGCTTACTATGTGAAATACCGCAACGTGCGTCCTGACTACATCAAAGCTTTCTTCTCAGTGATCAACTGGAACAAAGTAGATGAATTGTACGCAGCTGCTAAATAATGATAGTTGGAGGGAAGAATTGTTCTTCTCTTTTTAAGGTTATATTATTTTGGTCTGACAAAATCGTCAGACTTTTTTCATTTTTATGAGAAACGTGCTAACTGCTAGAAATTATGGTAGAATAAAGTATTAAGTAATCGTGGAAAAAGGATATCTATGCGAAAAGAAATTGCACCTGAATTATACAACTATAACAAGTTTCCTGGTCCTGAGTTTCATTTACATGGGGACAAGGTAGAAACGGAAGGGATAGCTTTTTCCTTGGTGGAAAACATCAAGGATGCCTTCGATGTGACGGCTTTTAATCAGCGTTTTTCAGAAGTCTTAACCAAGTTTGATTATATCGTGGGAGATTGGAGCAACGAACAGCTTCGCCTACGAGGTTTTTACAAGGATGATCGAACAGAAGAAAAACTTGAAAAAATCAGTCGTTTACAAGACTACCTTTTAGAGTATTGTAGTTACGGTTGTGCCTATTTTGTCCTGGAAAATGAAGATCCTAAGCGAGCATCATTTGACAAGAAAATGCGTAAGAAGGAAGAAGAAACATCTTCTAAAAAAGGAAAGAAACCGGTTCAAACCAAACGAAAACCGAATGCAGATAAGAAAAATAGACGTCGTCAGAAAGATCAGCATTCTCAGAAAGAGGACAAGGGACAACGTCATTTTGTCATTCGTCAGAAGTGAGTAGAGAATAAGGAGAAAAAATGAAACCGTCAATTTATAGTTTAACACGTCAAACCATGCAGGAATGGGTTTTGGAGCAGGGAGAAAAGAAATTCCGTGCAGATCAAATCTGGGAATGGCTCTACCGTAAACGTGTCCAGTCATTTGAAGAGATGACCAACCTTTCCAAGGATTTGATTGCTAAACTTAATGACCAGTTTGTGGTCAATCCCTTGAAACAACGTATCGTTCAAGAGTCTGCTGATGGGACAGTTAAATATCTTTTTGAATTGCCAGATGGAATGCTGATTGAGACAGTACTCATGCGTCAACACTACGGTTTGTCTGTCTGTGTGACCACTCAGGTCGGATGTAATATCGGTTGTACCTTCTGTGCTTCTGGTTTGATTAAGAAACAACGTGACCTCAATAACGGTGAAATCGTAGCGCAAATCATGCTGGTTCAGAAATACTTTGATGAGCGTGGTCAGGACGAACGCGTCAGCCATATCGTTGTCATGGGAATCGGTGAACCATTTGATAACTATAACAATGTCTTAAATTTCGTTCGTACTATCAACGATGACAAGGGAATGGCTATCGGTGCTCGTCACATTACGGTTTCAACCTCAGGTTTGGCCCATAAAATTCGTGATTTTGCTAATGAAGGAGTTCAGGTCAATCTTGCCGTTTCCCTTCACGCACCCAACAATGAATTACGCTCAAGTATCATGAAGATTAACCGTGCCTTTCCGATTGAAAAACTTTTCGCAGCCATTGAGTATTACATTGAAACAACCAACCGTCGTGTAACATTTGAGTATATTATGCTTAATGAAGTCAACGACGGTGTAGAACAAGCCTTGGAATTGGCTGAATTGCTCAAGAACATCAAGAAATTGTCTTATGTAAACTTGATTCCTTACAACCCAGTTAGTGAGCATGACCAATATAGCCGTAGTCCTAAAGAGCGCGTCCTTGCCTTCTATGATACGCTTAAGAAAAAAGGAGTCAACTGTGTGGTTCGTCAAGAACATGGTACAGATATTGATGCAGCTTGTGGACAATTGCGCTCTAATACAATGAAACGTGACCGCCAGAAAGCAGTCGCAGCAGTCAATCCTTAATGATGAAGAAGAGTTATAATCATGTTTTGATCTGGGGAGTCATTTTTTATAGCATTTGCATTGTCTATTTTTGCTTTACTCCTCAAGAACATTCTCCCGTGGGGGTGGAAACTCCAGGTATTCAGCATCTTGGACGCCTGGTTTTTCTTTTGACTCCTTTCAATTCTCTCTGGAAACTGGGAGAAGTGACTAGTTTGGGGCAAGTCATTTGGATCTTTTTGCAGAACATTTTAAATGTCTTTTTGCTCTTCCCTCTGGTCTTTCAACTCATCTATCTGTTTCCTTCCTTAAGACAGACAAAAAAAGTCATTGTTTTCAGTTTTCTCTTAAGTCTTGGAATTGAATGTACGCAGTTAGTCTTGGACTTTTTCTTTGATTTTAATCGCGTCTTTGAGATTGATGATTTGTGGACCAATACCTTGGGTGGTTATCTGGCTTGGCTACTTTATAAACGATTACATAATACTCAATGAAAATCAAAGAGCAAACTAGGAAGCTAGCCGCAGGCTGTACTTGAGTACGGCAAGGTGAAGCTGACGTGGTTTGAATTTGATTTTCGAAGAGTATAAAAACAAGATAAGGAATTAAAATGAGTATTTTAGAAGTTAAAAATCTGAGTCACGGTTTTGGTGACCGTGCAATTTTTGAAGATGTGTCCTTCCGTCTCCTCAAGGGTGAACATATCGGCCTGGTCGGTGCCAATGGTGAAGGGAAATCAACCTTTATGAGTATTGTGACTGGTAAGATGCTGCCAGATGAAGGGAAGGTTGAGTGGTCTAAATATGTGACTGCTGGTTACTTAGACCAACACTCTGTCCTTGCTGAAGGCCAGTCGGTGCGCGATGTTCTCCGTACGGCTTTTGATGAGCTTTTCAAAGCAGAAGTCCGTATCAATGATCTTTATATGGAAATGGCTGAAGATGGAGCGGATGTTGATGCTCTCATGGAAGAAGTGGGAGAACTTCAAGACCGTTTAGAGAGTCGTGATTTCTATACTTTGGATGCTAAGATTGATGAAGTAGCGCGTGCCCTTGGTGTCATGGACTTTGGCATGGATACGGATGTAACCTCTTTGTCAGGTGGGCAAAGAACCAAGGTACTTTTGGCTAAACTCCTCCTTGAAAAGCCCGATATCTTGCTTTTGGACGAGCCAACCAACTACTTGGATGCTGAGCATATTGACTGGCTCAAGCGCTATCTCCAAAACTATGAGAATGCCTTTGTCCTTATTTCGCACGATATTCCATTCCTGAACGATGTGATTAATATTGTCTACCATGTGGAGAATCAACAGCTGACGCGTTATTCTGGTGACTACTACCAGTTTCAAGAAGTCTATGCTATGAAGAAATCTCAGCTAGAGGCAGCCTACGAACGTCAGCAGAAAGAGATTGCAGACCTTAAAGATTTTGTCGCTCGAAACAAAGCGCGTGTTGCAACACGAAACATGGCCATGTCCCGTCAGAAGAAATTGGATAAGATGGATATTATCGAACTGCAAAGTGAGAAACCAAAGCCATCCTTTGATTTCAAATCGGCTCGTACACCAGGGCGCTTTATCTTCCAAGCCAAGGACTTGCAGATTGGTTACGACCGTCCTCTGACTAAGCCTTTAAACCTTACCTTTGAACGCAATCAAAAGGTTGCTATTATCGGTGCTAATGGTATTGGAAAAACGACTCTCTTGAAGAGTCTCTTGGGCATTATTCCACCAATCGCTGGGGAAGTGGAGCGTGGAGATTATTTAGAACTTGGTTACTTTGAGCAGGAAGTAGAAGGAGGCAATCGCCAAACACCACTTGAGGCTGTTTGGAATGCCTTTCCAGCTCTCAACCAAGCAGAAGTCCGTGCAGCTCTTGCCCGTTGTGGTTTGACAACCAAGCATATTGAAAGTCAAATTCAGGTCTTGTCAGGTGGGGAACAAGCCAAGGTTCGTTTCTGTCTCTTGATGAATCGTGAAAACAACGTTTTAGTGCTGGACGAGCCGACCAACCACTTGGATGTGGATGCCAAGGATGAACTCAAACGTGCTCTTAAAGAATACAAGGGATCTATTCTTATGGTCTGCCACGAACCAGACTTCTATGAAGGCTGGATGGACCAAATCTGGGATTTTAATAATTTAACTTAAGAATGAGTATAAAAGAAATACAGTACCGAATGTGGATACTGTATTTCTTTGGTTTTTAAGATTTAAAATCGTAGTCTTTCACCACTTCGATGCTATCGATAGTAATAGCAGTCGTTGGTTTGTCTTTTTCATCTTTTTCGGCTTTGGCAATCTTATCCACAACATCCATACCGTCAATCACTTGACCAAAGACTGGGTGTTTGCCATCTAGACTAGGGTTTCCCCCTTCTTTATAGGCTTCGATGATTTTCTTTGGATACTTGCTTGTAGGGAGTTTAGCAGAGGTATCTGTAGAGTTTTGGTTGATGAAGAACTGGCTTCCATTGGTGTTTGGTTGACCAGTATTAGCCATAGAAAGAGCACCACGGATATTATAGAGATAAGGAGTAATCTCGTTTTTGAAACCAGTTCCCTTGTCTTTAGTCTTATCCTTGTCATGCCAGATGGACTGACCACCTGTACCGTCCCCTTTTGGATCTCCAGTTTGGACCATAAAGCCATCGATGACACGATGGAAGGTAATGCCGTTATAGTAGCCTTCTTTGGCATGAGTGAGAAAGTTTTCAACTGCTAGAGGAGCGAGTTTGGGGAAGAGTTTAATGCGAATATCACCTTGGCTCGTGTGGAGAATCACTTCAGCCTCGTCTTCAGCAACTTCCTTAGAAAGTTGTGGGAAATTGGCATTCTCGTTTGTTAAAGCATCGTTTAACTCCTTAGCAGATTGGGCTGCTACTTTGGAGCTTTCCTCAGCAGCAAGACTGGAATCAACATAGTCATCACCACGTAGACTGCGTTGGATGCTGCTACATCCAGCTAGAGCTACAGTGGATAGTAAAAGAAGGGTTGCTAGTTTTTTCATTCTATTCCTCTCAAAAATTCATTTCTACCATTGTACCCTAAAAGGAAGTGGATTTCAAATGTTAGTAACAAGGCAGTTTTACAGTCAACAATCAAAAAATCGCTTGTTTAGAGATTTTTCTTTGGATGACGGTCGACAATGTCCTGGTACTGTTCCAGTATTTCCTCTCCCTTTGGAGTCAATTTGTAGCCACGATTGCTAATTCTTCTTCTGAAAAATGCTCATGAAGGGCTTGGTTCAGGTTGGTAGCTTTCATTTTAGAAAGTCCTGTAATTCCCTTCTTCTTTAGGATATTCTTTTTCATGGTAGCGTATTAGATGGTCAAGTGAGTAAAAAGCAGTTTCAATGACAGCATAATCTTTTTCCACCAGAGTTTTTAGATGCTTAGGGGCATCAATACCATAAGTATACTCAAAGTATTTAGGAAACCAGATCTTAAGAAAGCTCGTAAAGTTTCACAATTAGTAAAGGTTAATTCAAAAGAATTACTGTATTTTAAAAGAGCACATTTTCAATGGATTTTTTCTTTTGGCTTCAATTCCTAATTAATCAATGAACTTAATACTAGGTCTCGAAAAGAATTATGCTTCCTTTTTCTGTCTGAGTTCAAAGAGGTCTTCTACTTTCAGATTAAAAACTTGAGCAATTTTAAGAGCCATTTCTAGCGAAGGGTTGTAACGGTTATTTTCCAAGTGCAGAATTGTCTCGCGTCGCATGCCGATGAGGTCGGCTAACTCCTGCTGGGTCATGCCTGTGGACTCACGAACAGATTTGAGATTAGTAATAATCTTGCTTTCTTTGGCCATGTTTATCCTCTACGTTCCAAGATAAGATAGACAACCGAAAAGATGAAAATCAAGGCAGCTATGCTAATAAATATCTGTCCCATGTAAAGAGTGAGAGACCCCATATACCCAATGATAACTGCTAGGATCATCAGTGTGCCTAGTATAAAAACAAACATCAAGCTAGCTGCCTTGGCTAAATTAGCATAAAAGCGTTCGTCCGGAGTTTCCTTGACATTTTTCCAACAGAAAAAACCAAATACAATCACTTCAATAACGAGGCCAATTCCCAAAATCCATTCTTTAATACCAGAACTTACGCTTGGGGTCGCAACCCAAATCCCTACTGTATAAAAAATGCTTGCTGCAAAAAAAAGTATCGTGTAAAGCTTAGCAGACAAGTCAAAAATAGTCTTTCCCTTACTTTTCTGACTCTTATGAGGCCATGGTTTCATATGTAGCCAGCCCCAAATAGCTACAATCTGACCTAACACTGAAATACCAGCAATAACTAACTTGGGTCCCCAACTAAGATTAGAACCAAATAAAACAATAAAATCAATAAAGAGAGCTACGGCAATCATTGCAATGAGGCCACGCATTTTTTGACTTTTTTTCATGATAGACTCCTTTTTATGTTATAAATATATAACACTTAAATTTTATGTTATAAATATATCACATTTAAATTTAGAAAGCAAGAATTTTATGTGTCAAGGTGGTAATTATTTGAAAAAATTTTTTAATAAAAGCCCTCGATAGTCAAACAATTAAAGAATTCTTTGAAGCAATACATCGGATTTGGTTTGGATAGTTTTGTTAATAATATTTGATGATAAAAAATTTTTGGAAAATCTAGATACTGTATGAATCTCTACTTTTTTCTTAGACTGTTATAAAGTCTTTCAGAATAAGCTTTGTAGGTGTAGAAGTTAATTTTTACAGAACTAAATTATTCCCCTATTTAGAATCTATTGATTCATATTTTATAAACTAATTAGTAGATATTATTTTTAAAATCCTTGATATTTCGTTTGGGAACGGGCTTGGAATTTAGAAGCCAAGCATCCAAATCTCGTTCAGGAGAGATGAAGTGCTTAACTTGGTGGTCTTTATAAAATGTTTCTAAAATAGTATTCACGGATAGCCTCTTTCAAACATTTATTTCCTACTTCTATCAAATTTCTAAAAGGTTTAAGAATTTTATAGTCTGTCAAGTTTTTTTCTTGACACCTGCTAGAAATCTGCTATAATAGAACATGTGCTAAATAGCTCAGCTATTTCACCGAAATAAAAAATAAGAAAAGAGACTTTAAAAATGGCAGTTAAAATTCGTTTGACTCGTATGGGTTCTAAGAAAAAACCTTTCTACCGTATCAACGTAGCAGATTCACGTTCACCACGTGACGGACGTTTCATCGAAACAGTTGGAACTTACAACCCACTTGTTGCTGAAAACCAAGTAACTTTGAAAGAAGACCGCGTTCTTGCATGGTTGGCTGATGGAGCTCAACCTTCAGATACAGTTCGCAACATCCTTTCAAAAGAAGGTGTATTGAAGAAATTCCACGATTCTAAATTCTCAAAATAAGTTTAAAGTAGGTTGACAGATGGATACGATTGAAAATCTCATTATTGCGATTGTGAAACCCTTGATTTCACAACCAGATGCCTTAACTATCAAGATTGAAGATACACCAGAGTTTTTGGAATATCATTTGGATCTTGATCAAAGCGATGTGGGTCGTGTAATCGGTCGTAAGGGTCGCACTATTTCTGCGATAAGAACGATTGTCTACTCTGTCCCAACTGAAGACAAAAAAGTAAGAATCGTTATTGACGAAAAATAAGAAGGGCGGGACGGATGTCTCGCTTTTTTTGTGTGGAGCAGGATATGAAGGATTTAACGTTTAGACAATTACAAGACTATCTACTGGAACATTACCAGCAGTCTCGGACTGAGGAAGGTCTTTTTATCAAGCTAGTGGAGGAAGTCGGAGAAGTAGCTGAGGTTTTGAATGGTCGTTCTGGTAGAAAAGAGGGCGTTCAGGATTCGAACGAGGAACTAGCAAAAGAACTGGCTGATATTATTCACTACACTGTCGCAATCGCTGCCATCAACCATATTGACCTTACCAAGACTATCTTTGAGAAAGACAAGACTGCAGCCATTAAGTACCAACATGAACGTGATTTGGAAGAATTTTTGAAGGTGAAGGAGAATTGATGTCCTCTTCCTCCAACTTGAGAAAATCCCTGGAACGTGATAGAATAAAAGATAAGGATTTTTAATAATTCATTATATAGAGCGAGTGGATTTCTTTATGAAGAGGTTTGAAGTATCTACAGAAATTGGTAGCCTCTCTGTTACTTATCAAAAGCAAAAGAAAGTGCTAGTTTGTCTAAACGGAGCAGGTTTGCTACCAAGTTATGAAAATTTTTCACTTATACTTGAAAAACCTCCTCCTACAATTGGTTATTTGACAATTGATTTTCCGAACACAGGTAGGAGTCCGATTCATGACCAAGCTGGAAAAAATCTAGATAATCTTGCAGATGCGGTTTATGAAGTACTTGAAGAATTAGGAATTTCTGAATATATACTTTGTGCACATAGTTGGAGTGGAATTTTAGCTTGCAAATTACTCGAGAAACCAATTAAGCGTCAGACTTTAGTAGCAATTGAACCGACAACTAAAAAAGTCATGTTTGCTGATTTTTCAGAAAATCCTTATCCAGAAATGGAAGAGCAGATGAGGCTGATTGACGAGTGTGGTCCTGAACTTTATTTTAAGAACTTAACTCAAGCAACATTTAGTCCTGAAACGAATAAAAAATCTGGGAAATAATGCAAGAAAAAGGCTCAGAGTTGGAAAATCAAGATCCAGAGTTTCAGATATCTGGAGAGATTACTGAGGAAGATTTTGAGGATGTATCTATAGAAGCTCATATTCCTGTATTTGTTTTTTGTCAGCCTTATAGAGAAAAAGAGTACAGAGAATCAGAATATTGGACTTCCAATACTAAACTCATTTTAGGAGGGAATCACCATTATTTACAATGGTCAGAATCGGAAAAAATTGCGGCTATTATTCGAGAATTGTCAGAATAAGATGGAAAAAAGGAGATTACAGGAGACAAGATGAACTACTTTAATGTTGGGAAAATCGTTAATACGCAGGGATTACAGGGTGAGATGCGAGTCTTGTCTGTGACGGATTTTGCAGAAGAACGGTTTAAAAAAGGAGCTGAGCTGGCTCTGTTTGATGAAAAAGATCAGTTTGTCCAAACAGTGACCATCGCTAGCCACCGTAAACAGAAGAACTTTGACATTATTAAATTCAAAGATATGTACCATATCAATACTATCGAAAAGTACAAGGGATATAGTCTCAAGGTCGCTGAGGAAGATTTGAATGACCTAGACGATGGTGAATTTTACTATCACGAGATTATCGGTTTGGAAGTCTATGAGGGTGATAGCTTGGTTGGAACCATCAAGGAAATCCTGCAACCAGGTGCCAACGATGTGTGGGTGGTCAAGCGAAAAGGTAAACGTGACTTGTTATTGCCTTATATCCCACCAGTGGTTCTCAATGTTGATATTCCGAATAACCGTGTCGATGTGGAAATTTTAGAAGGGTTAGACGATGAAGATTGATATTTTAACCCTCTTTCCGGAGATGTTTTCTCCACTGGAGCACTCAATCGTTGGAAAGGCTCGAGAAAAAGGACTCTTGGATATTCAGTATCATAATTTTCGAGAAAATGCTGAAAAGGCCCGCCATGTAGACGACGAGCCATATGGAGGCGGTCAGGGGATGTTGCTCCGAGCCCAACCCATTTTCGATGCCTTTGATGCTATTGAAAAGAAAAATCCGCGCGTCATTCTCCTCGATCCTGCAGGGAAGAAATTTAATCAGGCTTATGCTGAGGATTTGGCTCAAGAGGAAGAGTTAATCTTTATCTGCGGTCACTACGAAGGGTATGATGAGCGTATTAAGACCTTGGTGACAGATGAGATCTCCCTGGGCGACTATGTCTTGACTGGTGGAGAGTTGGCAGCCATGACCATGATTGATGCTACGGTACGCCTGATTCCAGAAGTGATTGGCAAGGAGTCTAGCCACAAAGATGATAGTTTTTCTTCTGGCCTTCTCGAATACCCTCAGTACACACGTCCCTATGATTATCGAGGTATGGTTGTACCAGATGTATTGATGAGTGGTCACCATGAAAAGATTCGTCAGTGGCGCCTGTATGAGAGTTTAAAGAAAACCTACGAGCGCAGACCGGATTTGCTTGAACATTATCAACTGACAGCAGAAGAAGAAAAAATGCTGGCAGAAATCAAAGAAAACAAAGAATAAAGGAGAAACCTATGCAAGTAATCAAACGTGATGGAGAAATTGCTGAATTTAATCCAGATAAGATTTACCAAGCTATCTTAAAGGCAGCCCAGACTGTCTATGTATTGACAGATGATTTACGTCAAAACCTTGCACAAGTCACTAAGAAAGTGGTTTTGGATTTGGAAGAGGCCAAGGTGGAACGTGCTACCATTAGCATGATTCAGTCTATGGTTGAACATCGTTTGCTGGGTGCAGGTTACATTACCATCGCAGAACACTACATTTCCTATCGTCTACAACGTGACTTGGAAAGAAGTGGTTATGGAGATCATATCGCCGTTCATTTACATTTTGAACAAGTTCGCTAAGAAAAAAGAGTGGGATGAAGCAACTACATCTCACTCTTTCTTAAATCTATTTTTTTGGGCTGTTTGGACAGTTGACGGGACAAATCGCAGGCGTTGAATATCGCTTATGCGGATAATACGGGTCACATTTTTGGCAAAATTTTTCACGATAATTTGCTGGCTTTGCTGATCGTATTTGATGATGTCACCTGTAAAGCTTGCCTCAGACAAGATAAGGTGAACAGCGGTTTGTTTCTGGATAGCCTCTTCAATAGTGGCTGTAAGGGAGTTGGTTTCAGTATGGTCAGGTTGGTCATGTCCATTTAAAAAGTCATGTATTTTACCTAGAACTTGCTGGAATTTATGTCTCATATTGGCCTCCCTTCTTTTATATCAATATTATATAAAATTTTCCTAAAATCTACAAGATTTTACGAATAATCAAATGAAAGCTAAAAAAGGAGAAGAAAATGGCAGAATTTACATTTGAAATCGAAGAGCACTTGTTGACTCTTTCTGAAAACGAAAAAGGTTGGACCAAGGAAATCAACCGTGTGAGCTTTAATGGTGCCCCTGCAAAGTTTGATATTCGTGCTTGGAGTCCAGATCATACTAAAATGGGCAAAGGGATTACTCTCTCCAATGAAGAATTTCAAACAATGGTGGATGCCTTTAAAGGCAACTAAGTTTTCAAAATAAAAGAAAGGGATACCGAGTCATGACAACTCGATATCCTTTTTTAGTTAGCAAAGTAAGCCTGATTTTTAAGGCGTTGAAGTAGGGGACGGCTAATAAAACTAATAGCCAGAAGTTTACCAAGGTCTGGAATGATAAAGGGAATGACCCCCACAACAAGAGCTTTTTCAAATGCCATTCCAGCTAGGAAATGCAAGCTGAGAATCCCGCCGACAAAGACAAGGGCATCACCCAAGAGGTTTGCAAGAAAAATCTTGACAACACCACTCTTGCTGTTGGTTAGAGAGGAAGTCAGTCCAGAGTAAACGAGATAAAACCAAAGATAGCCTGCAGTAGGGCCAACTAAAGCCTGAAAACCAGCTCCACCTCCTGCAAAGACAGGAAGACCGATAGCACCTAGAAGAAGATAAAATCCAACAGAAAGTACAGCCTCTCTCGGTCTAAAGATAGTAGCAATCAAGCCGATTGCAAAGTTTTGCAGAGTGAAGGGAACAGGTCCAATTGGAAGACTGATTTGTGCCAAAACAGCAATGAGAGCAGCCCCAATAGCAGGGATAGCATAAACGTGAGCTTTTTTCAAAATAGCTAACCTCTTTTCTGATATATAGTAACTATTATACTCGTAGAGGAATCATTGTCAACCTATTTTTAAAAACAAGGTAACAAAAATTGTAACAGCCGATTTGATTCACAAGAGAAGTTGGATAATTGTTTTTTATCGATTTGTAAATCGCCTTTATAGATAATCTCATTTTATCAATAAAAAATATACTATAAATACTTGACAAACTAAAATATTAGTATTAAATTAATATTATAAACGCTTACAAATAAATGTGTTCAATTTTAAAATAGAGAATTATTACTGAGTTTTTGTCAAATATTATAATTCAAGGAGAAGTAAAATACAAAAAATTTACTAAGAAGAAGTTCATTTTGCTGGCTACAAGTTTTTTCAGTTTTGGATTTGCTACTACAGCTAGTGTTGGTAGTGAAACTACAGCAATCCCAGTTCTATATCCGATTATTGATTTATGGAAGTATGGTGTAAGTGATAGCTATGGTTATTCGAATTACTTTGTTAGTTCTTCAAATAATATTAGTTCAGAGTCATCAGTAACGAATATTTTGGGAACGTTAAAGTTCACGATAAAAAAGATTATAGATGGACATTTTCAAGCAAAAAATTTGAAATGATGTTCGATTAAATGCACATTGGGGTTATTATAGATTTTAAAAAATAATTTATGAAAACAAGAGACCCAATTATAAAATAGAGTCTTTTGTCATATGGTAATTGCTTATGAAATTAAAATTATGTATCATTGGATTCTTCTTTTGTTTGATTGCTACAATTGGTCTGGTCACTATTAGTGATACCGAAATCCCCATACCTTTACCAATTGATGGTGCTTTTTCTATCCAAGGAAAAAGTAATCTTTCTAATAACGAAATATACGAAATGGTTCGTGACTTATCAAAAACGGAAAAGGTTACCATTTACAAGCCAATCGTTCAGAGTTCGGGTCAGTTGAAGTATGTAAACTTTGATGATGTAAATAATGAACAATTAAAGTCAGCACCAATAGTAGGGATGTATTACACACTTGGGAAAATAGATGTAGACAGTTTGAAACCACTTACGATGACTGGACTACAAACAGTATATATGGCTTATCCTTGGTATATAGGAGGAATATTACAATTTACTGGAACTTTAAGAATACTGTTAATGGGTTCAATTTACTTAACTTTATTAGTTGTTTTATTTGTTGTTAGGACGAGGCAGATCAAAGAAGGAGTGATACGACGTTCTTTGGGCTTGCCTGTATACGACCTTAGAAGAGAGTATGTCATTTCTCTTATTTTTGAACTGATTATGATGGCTTTATTGATGATTTCTTATAGTTCTTTTTTGGGTAATGGTTTCTTCACCTATAGTTCTAAGTTATTTTTCTCTCTGCTTTTAACGAATTTTATACTATTTCAAATCATTGATCTTATTACTTTTGTTTTATTTTGGTTGACGATTCAGATTGAAAAGCCCATTGAAATTATCAAAAACAAGGCGAAAAATAAACTTATTTTTGTAGTATGGCTTGTCATCATTTCGATTATCATCCTTGTCTCAGGAATTTTTTTACAAGAAACAAAGAGTAGTCAATCTAGTATTAACATACAAATACAGAATTTAGTACCATGGGACACAGTAAAAGACTGGAGAAGGATTGAGTTCCTTGGAATTGAAAGTAACTCTGCTAAAAATGGAGAAGTTAGTGATTCAGATGGTCAGTATCTACAGATAGTTGCTGCCTTAAAAAACTTAGATTTTTTATATATAGAACGATCTTCGGCATATGTTCCAGATTTCATGAAAACTTCACATGTTATAGAAAATTTTTCTAAACAATTAGAAAATGACGGGATAACGAATCCAGAAATAAATAAAGAGTTAATTTATATTAATCAAACAGGTGCTAACCTACAAAATAAAGTGAATGGGACAAACTATCATCTTTTAGATAATAAGATAGCAACCATCTATATTCCTGAGAAGTGGAAAGAAAACCAGAAATCTATTGAGAATACAGTTGTAGCAGAACAATTTATTGGAACACACTATACAAAGGAACAGCTTGCAGTACAAATAATTCCTGATGGGGAAAAAATTTTTTATTTCAATGAGGATGCTGATATCGATCATAAAAATAAAGATATTTTACCGCTGGCAAATGTAGCAGATAGCAAAGATAATATAGTTGTTGTGTTAGATACGGACAAAATGATGGAAAATAATAAGTTTTCTTTGGCTAGTAACATACTATATAAATCTCTTTTTAGTCCTGAAGCGGTAAAAAAAATAAATGAGATGACTGTCCCGTTGAATTTCTCAATGAATCCAGTAGATGTTTACCAAATTGTGAAATTAAAGATCCAATCCTTAGAGCACCAAATTTTACTTTCACAAATCTTGCAGAAGATAATTTACAGTATTGTCTTTATACTCATTTATCAATATGTCCAACTTTTTATTACTCTAAAACAGAATGAATATGTGAAAAAAATCATTTTGGGTCTGTCAAAAACATATATAGCAATTTCAAGTCTCAAATATTTTATGATGACTATTACAATGGTTATTCTATTTACATTTCTTATGACAGGGCAAATAGAGTTGCTATATATTGGAGTGGCTTCTCTGCTAGTTTTGATGTTGTCAATCATAATGAGTTTTAGGAAATTATCTGAAAGCTACACTAAAATTTTAAAAGGAGATGAATCATGACAATTGACCTTTTGAACGTTTCAAAGAGTTTCGGCTCAAAGAAGATCTTTACAGACTTAAATTTAATATTTGAATCTGGAAAAAGCTATGCATTGATTGGAGGTTCTGGCTCCGGTAAAAGTACCCTTCTTAATATTATAGGAAGATTAGAAAAAATTGACAGTGGGAATGTTTTAGTTGATAAACAAGATATTTGGAATATAAAAGAAAGAACTTTTTTTAAAAATACTGTTGGATATGTATTTCAGAATTATTCTTTAATAGATAACAAAACAGTATATGATAATCTGAGCCTTATCACTAAAGACAAAAAAACAATAACTGACGTACTTGAAAAAGTAGGACTGTCAAGTGACTATTTACATCAAAAAATATACGAATTGTCTGGTGGGCAGGCTCAACGTGTAGCTATTGCCAGAATGTTAATGAAACCACGTAAAATTATTTTAGCAGATGAGCCCACAGGAGCTTTAGATGGTGAGATTGGAAAAGAAATCATTCGTTTGTTATTAAATGAAAAAGATGAAGACAAATATGTTATAATAGCGACGCATGATCCAGCTGTCTATAACGAAGTTGATGTGATAATTGACATGAAAGATATAGGGTATAATGTATGAAAAAGATAATTTATATTGCTTTGATCTTTGTAGCTGGGTTACTTGCCTTCTTCTTTTTTGGAAAACAAATGATTACAAAAGAAAATATCAATAAGCCAACGGTAGAGTTAACAGTCTATACGCTTTCTTCTAGTGATACAGAAAAATGGAATAAAGTGAGACAAGTAGAAACGGAAGAGGCTATATACTTCATAACTGTGAAAGAAGTAGAGTCTTCTGAAGAAGTATTTTCAAACATCATTGCAAATGGAGCTGCTACGGGGTTCGGAGTTCGTGAAGAAGAAGTGAAGAAATTCAATAATGATTTAGGAGACACTATAGAGGATTCTAAGCATAATAAACTAATTGAAATAGAGTTTTTTACTTTTTCTGATGCTGACGAGGGATTTGTAGTAGCAAACTTTGACTACGGTAAAGAAGAGTTGAATTCTCAGAAAAAAGATATAAAAGAGTTATATAAAAAAATATATGAATCTTTTAAAGAAAAGAATAAATGATTGTATTATAATCCTTGTATTTTGCTATGGTTTGTTAATTGATTTTTGCATATCTTATTTCAACATACTATAAAATAAAACATAAGAAAACGAGTATCTCCAACTACGGAAATACTCGCTTTTTGATATTTAGAAGTGTTTTTTGCTATGCTTCTTTTATTTCGATTAACGCATAGTTACAAATTCTTCAGATGCAGTTGGGTGAATCGCCACAGTTGCATCAAAGTCTGCCTTGGTTGCTCCCATTTTGATAGCAACAGCAAATCCCTGAATCATTTCATCAACGCCGTAGCCAATTCCATGAAGTCCAACAACTTTTTCTTCTGAACCAGCTGTGATCAATTTGAAACGTGTTTCTTGACGGTTGCCAGTGCAAGCAGAGTACATAGAAGTAAAGCTTGATTTGTAAACCTTGATTTGCTCTTGACCGTATTCTTTAATAGCTTGCTCTTCTGTCAAACCAACAGTTCCGATAGCAGGGTGTGAAAAGACAACAGTTGGAATAGTTGTGTAGTCCATTTTTGCAGTTGTTTTTCCGTTAAAGAGACGTTCAGATAGGGTACGCCCAGCCTTGATTGCAACTGGGGTCAGTTCTTTCTCGCCCGTTACATCACCTAGAGCGTAAATTCCTTCAACAACAGTATTTTGATATTCATCCACTTGGATAAAGCCACGTTCGTTCAGAGTTACTCCAGCTTTTTCAAGTTGCAAGCCCTTAACGTTTGGACGGCGACCAGTAGCCCAGATAACTTGGCTAGCTGTGTGACTAGTACCATCTTCGAAATGAATGGTAATGCCTTCAGCAGTTTTTTCTAACTTGGCAGGGACTTTGTGAGTATGAAGTGGCAAGTTTGTTCTTTCCATTTCCTTGACCAGACCTTCAACGATGTAAGAATCAAAACCACGTAAAGGACGATCGCGGCGAACAAAGAGGTCTGTCTTAACACCAAAAGTGTGGAGTACGCCAGCCAATTCAACGGCAATATAACCCGCGCCTAGAATAGCAACTGACTCTGGCAATTCTTCCCAAGCAAATACATCATCAGAAGAGCCACCTAGCTCAGCACCAGGAATATTTGGAATACTTGGATGGGCACCTGTAGCAATCACGATATGTTTAGCACGAATGAGTTCACCATTTACGCTAACAGTATGAGAATCTACAAATTCAGCATGGCCTTCAATCAAGTCTACACCGTTGCGTTTAAAACTGCCATCATAAGAAGAACGAGCGCGATCAATGTAGGCTTCACGATTGCGACGTAGGGTTGCAAAGTCAAAGTTAAGATCAGTAGTCTTAAAGCCGTAGTCTTCTCCAAATTGATGGAAAGTCTCAGCGATTTGTGCTCCGTACCACATGATTTTTTTAGGAACACAGCCGACGTTGACGCAGGTTCCACCTAGTTTCTTTTCCTCAATAACGGCCGCTTTGGCTCCGTGTTCACCAGCACGGTTCATGGTAGCAATTCCTCCGCTACCTCCACCGATAGCAATGATATCGTATTCTCTCATTGAAAACTCCTTTGTACTCTTTTAAATAGTCGAGTGTCTTTTTTTGATAGTCATATTCTATCTTTTTTTTGATTTGATTGCAAAAATCTGCTACGTTCAAAAAATTTAAAGAAAAGGCTTGCAAAAAATAAAAATAAAGTGTATTATATATCTAGTACAATAACTAAACAAAAATTCCGAACAATAATTAAATCCTGAAATGTCATTATTTCGTTCTGAAATGTTATTGTTTCAAATTGATAATTTTTGTATAATATTGTTAAGAACTTTAAATCAAAAAGGAGTTTCATTATGAAAAAGAATGGTAAAGCTAAAAAGTGGCAATTGTATGCAGCAATTGGTGCTGCAAGTGTAGTTGTATTGGGTGCTGGGGGGATTTTACTCTTTAGACAACCTTCTCAGACTGCTGTAAAAGATGAGGCTACTCATCTTGTTGTTGCCAAGGAAGGAAGCGTGGCATCCTCTGTATTATTGTCAGGGACAGTAACAGCAAAAAATGAACAATATGTTTATTTTGATGCTAGTAAGGGAGATTTAGACGAAATCCTTGTTTCTGTGGGCGATAAGGTCAGCGAAGGGCAGGCTCTAGTCAAGTACAGTAGTTCAGAAGCCCAGGCGGCCTATGATTCAGCTAGTCGAGCAGTTGCGAAGGCAGATCGTCATATCAATGAACTCAATCAAGCACGAAATGAAGCCGCTTCAGCTCCGGCTCCTCAAACCTCTGCGCCAGCAGGAGGAGAAGATGCAACGGTGCAAAGCCCAACTTCAGTGGCTGGAAATTCTGTTGCTTCTATTGACGCTCAGTTGGGTGATGCCCGTGATGCTCGTGCAGATGCAGCAGCACAATTAAGTAAGGCTCAAAGTCAGTTAGATGCAATGACGGTTCTCAGTACCCTAGAGGGAACTGTGGTCGAAGTCAACCACAATGTTTCTAAATCTCCAACAGGAGCTAGCCAAGTAGTCGTTCATGTCGTAAGTAATGAAAACTTGCAAGTTAAGGGAGAACTATCTGAATATAACCTCGCCAACCTATCTGTAGGTCAAGAAGTAAGCTTTACTTCTAAAGTGTATCCTGATAAAAAATGGACTGGGAAATTAAGCTATATTTCTGACTATCCTAAAAACAATGGTGAAGTAGCTAGTCCAGCTGCCGCAGCAGGTGGTAATTCTGGTTCTAAATATCCATACACTATTGATGTTACAAGTGAAATCGGTGATTTGAAACAAGGATTCTCAGTAAGTGTTGAGGTCAAAAATAAGAGTAAAGCCATTTTGGTTCCTCTAACAAGTGTTGTGACTGAAAATGATAAGAACTATGTCTGGGTGCTTGACGAGCAGAAAAAGGCCAAGAAAGTGGAAGTTGGTTTGGGTAATGCTGATGCAGACAACCAAGAAATCACTTCAGGTCTGACAAATGGAGTCAAGGTCATCAGTAACCCAACGTCTTCTCTAGAGGAAGGAAAAGAGGTGAAGGCTGATGAAGCAACTAATTAGTCTAAAAAATATCTGCAGAAGTTACCGTAACGGTGACCAAGAACTGCAGGTTCTCAAAAATATCAACCTAGAAGTGAATGAGGGTGAATTTGTTGCCATCATGGGACCATCTGGTTCGGGTAAGTCTACTCTGATGAATACGATTGGCATGTTGGATACACCAAGTAGTGGAGAGTATTATCTTGAAGGCCAAGAAGTGGCTGGACTTGGTGAAAAACAACTAGCCAAGGTCCGCAATCAACAAATCGGTTTTGTTTTTCAGCAGTTCTTTCTTCTATCTAAACTCAATGCTCTGCAAAATGTAGAATTGCCCTTGATTTACGCAGGAGTTTCGGCTTCAAAACGGCGCAAGTTAGCTGAGGAATATCTAGATAAGGTTGAATTGACTGAGCGTAGTCACCATTTACCTTCGGAATTATCTGGTGGTCAAAAGCAACGTGTGGCTATTGCGCGTGCCTTGGTAAACAATCCTTCTATTATCCTAGCAGACGAACCGACAGGAGCCTTGGATACCAAAACAGGTAACCAAATCATGCAACTATTGGTTGACTTGAACAAAGAAGGAAAAACTATTATCATGGTAACGCATGAGCCTGAAATCGCTTCTTATGCTAAACGCCAGATTGTCATTCGAGATGGAGTTATTTCATCTGATAGTGCACAGTTAGAAAAGGAGGAAAACTAAGATGCAGAATCTGAAATTTGCCTTTTCATCTATCATGGCTCATAAGATGCGTTCTTTGCTTACCATGATTGGGATTATTATAGGTGTTTCATCAGTTGTTGTGATTATGGCTCTAGGTGACTCCCTATCTCGTCAACTCAACAAAGATATGACCAAATCTCAGAAGAATATTAGTGTCTTTTTCTCTTCTAAAAAAAGTAAAGATGGGTCTTTTACTCAGAAACAATCAGCTTTTACGGTTTCTGGAAAAGAAGAGGAAGTTCATGTTGAACCACCAAAACCGCAAGAATCTTGGGTCAAGGAGGCAGCCAAACTCAAGGGAGTGGATAATTACTATGTAACCAACTCAACGAACGCCATCTTGACTTATAAAGATAAAAAGGTTGAAAATGCCAATTTGACAGGCGGGAATAGAACCTATATGGAGGCTGTTAACAATGAAATTCTTGCAGGTCGTAGTCTGAGAGAGCAAGATTTCAAAGAGTTTGCAAGTGTCATTTTACTTGATGAAGAATTGTCCATTAGTTTATTTGGCTCTCCTCAAGAGGCTATTAACAAGGTTGTAGAAGTCAATGGATTTAGTTACCGGGTTATTGGGGTTTATACTAGTCCAGAGGCTAAACGTTCAAAAATATATGGTTTTGGTGGCTTGCCCATTACCACAAATACTTCCCTTGCTGCGAATTTTAATGTAGATGAAATAGCTAATATTGTCTTTCGAGTGAATGACACCAGTTTAACTCCAACTCTGGGTCCAGAACTGGCACGAAAAATGACAGAGCTTGCTGGCTTGCAACAGGGAGAATATCAAGTATCAGATGAGTCAGCTGCATTTGCAGAAGTTCAACAAACGTTTAGTTTTATGACGACGATTATTAGTGCCATTGCAGGTATTTCTCTCTTTGTTGGAGGAACTGGTGTTATGAATATCATGCTGGTTTCGGTGACAGAGCGTACCCGTGAAATTGGTCTCCGTAAGGCTTTGGGTGCAACTCGTGCTAATATTTTAATCCAGTTTTTGATTGAATCCATGATTTTGACCTTGTTAGGTGGATTAATTGGCTTGACAATTGCAAGTGGTTTAACTGCCTTAGCAGGTTTGTTACTGCAAGGTTTGATTGCGGGTATAGAAGTGGGAGTATCGATCCCAGTTGCCCTATTTAGTCTTGCAGTTTCAGCTAGCGTGGGTATAGTTTTTGGGGTCTTGCCAGCCAACAAGGCATCGAAACTTGACCCAATCGAAGCCCTTCGTTATGAATAAAATAAACAAGATGGACACTCGTCTATCTTGTTTTTGTATAGATTTCCATATCGAAAATCCTTAAAAATGTGATATAATGAAGTGTTAGAAAAACAGGTTTCATTTGCCTGGAAAGGAAAAATTATGTCTGAAAAGAATTTTTATATTACAACGCCGATTTACTATCCATCTGGTAAGCTTCATATCGGTTCTGCCTACACAACCATTGCTTGTGATGTCCTAGCACGTTATAAACGCCTGATGGGCTACGATGTCTTTTATTTGACAGGTCTTGATGAACATGGTCAAAAGATTCAACAAAAAGCAGAAGAAGCTGGCATTACACCACAAGCCTATGTTGATGGAATGGCAGTTGGAGTTAAAGAACTCTGGCAATTACTAGATATCTCATACGATAAATTTATCCGTACAACGGATGACTACCATGAAAAAGTTGTCGCACAGGTCTTTGAGCGCTTGCTTGCTCAAGATGACATCTATTTGGGTGAATACTCTGGCTGGTATTCAGTATCAGATGAAGAATTCTTTACAGAAAGCCAGCTTGCGGAAGTATTCCGTGATGAAGCTGGAAATGTAACTGGTGGTATTGCTCCATCAGGTCACGAGGTTGAATGGGTATCTGAAGAATCATACTTCCTTCGCCTCAGCAAATACCAAGATCGTTTGGTCGAATTTTTCAAGTCCCATCCTGAATTTATCACTCCAGATGGTCGTCTGAATGAAATGCTTCGCAACTTCATCGAGCCAGGTTTAGAGGATTTGGCAGTTTCTCGTACAACCTTTACATGGGGTGTGCCAGTCCCATCAAATCCTAAGCACGTTGTCTATGTTTGGATTGATGCCCTTCTTAACTATGCGACAGCTCTTGGCTACGGTCAAGACGAACATAGTAACTTTGACAAGTTCTGGAATGGAACAGTCTTCCACATGGTAGGAAAAGACATCCTTCGTTTCCACTCCATCTACTGGCCAATCCTTCTTATGATGTTGGATGTTAAATTACCTGATCGTTTGATTGCCCATGGTTGGTTTGTCATGAAAGATGGTAAAATGTCTAAATCTAAAGGGAATGTCGTTTACCCTGAAATGTTGGTAGAGCGTTATGGACTAGATCCACTTCGTTACTACCTCATGCGCAGTCTTCCAGTTGGTTCAGATGGAACTTTCACTCCTGAAGACTATGTCGGCCGTATCAACTATGAATTGGCTAATGACCTTGGCAACCTCCTCAACCGTACGGTTTCCATGATTAACAAGTATTTTGATGGACAAATTCCAGCCTATGTAGAGGGTGTAACAGAGTTTGACAATGCTCTTGCTCAAGTAGCAGAGCAATCAATCGCTGACTACCATACACACATGGAAGCAGTTGACTACCCACGTGCGCTTGAAGCAGTCTGGACTCTTATCTCTCGTACTAATAAATACATCGACGAGACAGCTCCATGGATCTTGGCTAAGGATGAAGCTCTTCGTGACCAATTGGCAAGTGTTATGAGCCACTTGGCAGCCAGCCTTCGTGTCGTCGCTCACTTGATTGAACCATTTATGATGGAAACTAGTCGTGCGGTTATGACTCAACTTGGCTTAGCAGAAGTTTCTAGTCTTGAAAACTTGAGTTTGGCTGCTTTCCCTGAGGGTGTAACAGTAGTTGCCAAAGGAACACCAATCTTCCCACGCCTGGATATGGAAGAAGAAATCGCCTATATCAAGGAACAAATGGAAGGAAACAAGCCAGCTGTCGAAAAAGAATGGAACCCAGATGAAGTTGAACTCAAACTCAACAAGGATGAAATCAAGTTTGAAGACTTTGACAAGGTCGAAATCCGTGTCGCAGAAGTCAAAGAAGTGTCTAAAGTAGAAGGTTCAGATAAGTTGCTTCAATTCCGCTTGGATGCTGGTGATGGAGAAGATCGTCAAATCCTCTCAGGAATTGCAAAATACTATCCAAATGAACAAGAATTGGTCGGCAAGAAAGTTCAAATCGTTGCCAATCTCAAACCACGTAAAATGATGAAGAAATATGTCAGCCAAGGTATGATCCTATCAGCTGAACATGATGGACAATTAACCCTTCTCACAGTTGATCCAGCTGTACCAAACGGAAGTGTGATTGGGTAAAAATAGACAGGACTAGTTCATGCTAGTTCTGTTTTTTTATTTACACTCAATAAAAATCAAAGAGCAAACTAGGAAACTAGCCGCAGGTTGCTCAAAGCACTGCTTTGAGGTTGTAGATAAGACTGACGAAGTCAGCTCAAAACACTGTTTTGAGGTTGTGGATAGAACTGACGAAGTCAGTAACCATATATCTACGGCAAGGCGAAGCTGACGTGGTTTGAATTTGAGTATAAATTGTCTTTTAGAAAAGGAGCCTATAATGAAAGTCTTTCAGCATGTAAACATCGTGACTTGTGACCAAGATTTCCATGTTCAT
>NZ_VMMI01000035.1:0-10114 GCF_013277125.1 Streptococcus sp. 4094
TGTTTTGAGCAACCTGCGGCTAGTTTCCTAGTTTGCTCTTTGATTTTCATTGAGTATAAAACTGTGGTATAATAAAAGGAGGAAAAGGATGATTCTAAGACATCCGGGCATCAGCCCAACTAACGATTTGGTTGCTAAGAAAATCTTTAGTAATCCAGAAATCACTTGTCAATTTATTCGCGATATGCTGGACTTGCCAGCAAAAAATGTGACGATTTTGGAGGGAAGTAATATTCATGTCTTGCCCTCCCTGCCTTACTCAGCGCAGGATTTTTATACCAGTATAGACGTCTTGGCGGAGTTGGATAATGGAACCCAAGTAATCATTGAAATTCAGGTACATCATCAGAATTTTTTCATCAATCGCCTGTGGGCTTACCTTTGCAGTCAGGTCAATCAAAACCTAGAAAAAATTCGTCAACGTGAAGGTGATACTCACCAGAGCTATAAACACATCGCACCAGTATACGCTATCGCAATTGTAGATAGCAATTATTTCTCAGATGACCTGGCTTTTCATAGCTTTAGCATGCGAGAGGACACTACAGGTGAGGTTTTAACCATCACCAATAACGGTCAAGAAAACCATCTGGTTAAGATGGCGTTCTTGGAATTAAAAAAATATAGAGAAACCAGCAAAGACGAGGTTCGCAAGCCGTGGTTGGAGTTTTTCGGGAATAAACCCTTTACCCAGCACCCCGAGCGAGCCATCAGCCAGGCAGACCAACTGCTGGACTACAAGAGCTGGTCCGAGGAGGACAGGAGAATGTTTAGTGAACAACGCAGACGCGAAGAACAAGCCTTGTTAGCGCATGACTATGCCTTGGAACAAGCTGAGGAAAAAGGGTTGGAACGTGGTCGTGCAGAGGGTTTAGAACGTGGACGAGCTGAGGGAGTTGAACAGGGATTGGAGCGCGGGAAAGTTGAAGGAAGGGAAGAAGGAAAACTTTTTGCCTTTCTGGATATGGTTCGTCAAGGTCTTCTAACACCTGAGGTTGCGAGTGAGCAATCAGGCATGACCGTTGCTGAGTTTGAAGAACTATTGAAAGAGCATCATAAATAAGATCTAACAAATACAGAGAAACCAGCAAAGATAGTATTCGCAAACCGTGGTTGGAGTTTTTCGGGAATAAACCCTTTACCCAGCACCCTGAGCGAGCCATCAGCCAGGCAGACCAACTGCTGGATTACAAGAGCTGGTCCGAGGAGGACAGGAAAATGTTTAGTGAACTACGTATGCGAGAAGAACAAGCCTTGTTAGCACATGACTATGCCTTGGAACAAGCTGAAGAAAAAGGTTTAGAGCGTGGACTTGAACGTGGCCGTGCAGAGGGTTTAGAGCGTGGACGAGCTGAAGGAGTTGAACAAGGACTTGAACGTGGGAAAGCTGAAGGAAGTTTGTCTATGCTACTAAATCTAGTTCGTCAAGGTCTTCTGACACCTGAGGTTGCCAGTCAGCAACTGGGTATGACCGTGGCTGAGTTTGAGGCGCTTTTGTAAGTTAGGGGATGTATCTAGCTTTTCCCTCAAAATCTTATCAGAGTGCTAGGAAACTTACATCGTATTTCACTATTTTCAGCAGAATGCTTCTGTTGATTTTATATCGAAAAAATGGCAGATTTTATCTTTCTATAGATAAGGTCTGTTTTTTATTTATATTAAATTTAAAATATTATCCATAATAAGGTTGATAGATAAGGGTGTGCATATATATATATAATCGCAAGAAAATACTGTTATATCGGCTTTTTTGTTACTTTTTTAGCGTCTCCACGAGACTGCTAAAAACTTCGCGTTTTGCTGTTCAAATTTGCGAAAATAGGATATAATAATACTATCTCAGAATTTGTCTTTTGACAAGTGTGGGAATAAAAAGAAACATATCCTTTCTTTAAATACCTAAAATATTTAAGGGGGGGGTATTTTTTGGTACCTCCAGAAAGGGAAAACGAGAGGTAAGATAATGAGAAAATCATATCGTGATGATAATGGTGAAAAAATTTACCGTTACTCAATAAGGAAATATCATTTTGGGGCTGCTAGTGTTGCAGTGGCGGCTCTGATGTTCTTTGCGAATGGGGTGCAAGCGCAGGCCCCTGCAGTGTCTCCAGTAACAGCTAGTGATGTAGTTGCTGGACCTTCTGGAAATTCAGATGAGGATCCACAGGACTCAGATGAGGAGAGTCCTGAGAAAACGGCAGTAGTTGAACAACCTGTTGCCCTCAAATCAGCAGGAGAATCTAGCGCTCCAGAAGCTAAAACTGAAGAAGGAAGTCAAGAAGAATCAGAAGCTGAAGTTAAAAGTCCTCAGCCTGAGACTAAGATAGATGAGAACGCAGAAGCTTCTCAAGTGGCGAAGGAAAAAGATCAGGAAGTATCAGCGCCAGTAGCTGACACAAGTGCAGCCAAATCGACACAAAGCACCCTAGAAGCTTTGTTGGCAAGTTTGACCTTAGACTCTATGAAGGCTCTCCACACTGAAGTGGAAGAAGGTCTCGCAAAGGCTAAGGCGGTCTTAGAGAATCCAAAAGCGACGCAAGCACAGGTTGATGAGCAAGTCAAACTCATGGAAGACCTGACTCGTCGGGTCAAGGAAGCTTTGTCACCTCAAGTTTCCACTCCTCCAGTCTTAGAAAAAGCAGGTCTGACAAACACTAGGCTGGCTGCTCCAGAGGGGACTGTACTAACTCCAAAGGAAGCTGTTACAAAAGTCCTAGAGAAGAATCCTGTAGCATCAACTAATGGAGAAGTTAGGACTCCATCAACTAAACTTTCAAAGTCAGAAGTTAGTGATAATCAGAACAAAGAAAAATTAAAAACGCTCTCAAAAGATTTATCTGCCTATCTGACACAGGCGAATGAAATCACACGTCCTGAGACTAAGAAACTTTTAGAAGGAGTAGAAGAAATTGTTAAATCAATTGAAGCTAGTGTATTACAACCTCAGTTAACACCAGCTGAAATTGAAGAACTCCTCAAAAAAGGAAAGCAAGCTGAGAAGAAACTTGCCTTAGCACTTACTCGTGAAAACTCTGGTAAACGGGATTTGCGAAATAGCAAACCCATGAAATTAGGGTCAGACTTTAGAGCTAATCCGACTGGTCTTAATACAAAAAGAGCCTATATTGTTAAAAATGGTGATGGTTCTGGATTGCCTGCCGAGACTTATTTGTATGCATTGAGAAGAAACATTAATGACAAACCTAGAGAAGAGAATTTAGTGCAAGTAAGTGATGCAGTGGCTGAAGCTAAGGTTACTGTTACAAACTTGGGTAATGGTGATTTCAAATGGGATTTGATTTTTAATAGTAGTACAAAACAAGGTCACCAAAATGCATTTTATTGGTTTACTTTACCGAAAGGACATACTATTACACAAACATTGGCAGTTACTAGGACACATGGGGGACATACCAAATCATTCGTTAGTGGAAGTCGTAGTTTTAACGAGGAATGGGGAGAGAGAATAAGAGAAACGATACAAGCAGGAAGAGCAACTTATGGTTCTGCTGCAGGTCCGACAGATTTTAATTCTAATTTCAATAGTCTTAGAGATGTGACGAATACTACTTTTATAGCTAAATCTGGTCAGAGTCAGAGAGTTGGAGATACTCCTACTGATAGTCAGAATTCAGATGGGTATTACTACCTAGGTCCTACTATAAATAAATTCCGTCAATGGCCACCTGAAACAGCAGTTTCTAAAGAAGTGGTAGATAGAGCAGATAGGAATATAAAAGGATTACATGAGAATTCTGAATTATTATATCACTTTACTTTGAGCGATGGAGAAATAAGGATTTCTTATAAAACACATACAAACAACCAGTATGCGCCTCTTTACTATGGAGCAGGTATGAGATCAGTTGAGCATAGTACGGCTCATATGTACTTCATGGCGAGAGGTTTACAAGAAAAGCCGAATGCTCCGACAGTTACACCTAATAATGAGGGGACAGTAACAGTGAATCCTTATTCTGGCCAAAATCAAAACGTGGATATGGTAGGAATCTCTTATAGGAATCAAGATAATGAAGAGAAAACGATAACCCTAACACGTAACCCTAAAGACGGAACGTGGACTAGTAGTGGGGATGGTAAGGATGGAATTCAAATCAATGGAAATTCATTCTCAGTAAAAGCAGGGTATGCTAAAGCTGGAACAGAAGTTAGTGCCATATCTTACTTTGGGAATAGTGATGCTAGTGATAGACATAAAGCGACTGTGCCAACAGACACACAACCTCCTGTAGTCCGTATAAATGGTGTTACATTGCCTGAAACTAGCCCGTCAGATGCTATCTATACAGTAACTCAAGGTGAGCGATTTGCACCAAATTTAGAAGCTTTCGATAATACAGGAAAGATTACTAAATTTGAAATCGGAGGAGACCCTCTTCCAACAGGTGTTAGTGTGTCAAGTTCCGTATCATCTACAGCTAACTATACTGAAACTAGTCCATATCGCCCTACATTTACAGGAAATGTTCCTAATAATTTTACTCCTGGATCGTATACACGTACTATCACGGTGAATGATGGGAAAACAGGTGATAAAATATATCATTTCAAATACAAAGTTCTTCCTAAGGCGCCAATGGTTACTACGGAAACAAAATACAATGGAACTTTAGTGTCGACTGACCGTAGCATTTCAGGAACGGGTCATCCAGGTGCGACGATTACAGTAACATTGCAGAATGGAACAACGGGAACAACAACTGTTGGGCCAAATGGTCAGTGGACTTATCGCTTAAAAGATTCCGAAATGTTGACGCAAAATGACAAACAAGATGCGACTACAAAATCTGAGAACCCAGTGAAGATTAAACAATCCTTGAATGAAGCGGAATCAGCTGAAACGAGAGTTAACGTCAAATTAGCTAGAGCAATCTCTATTAATACACCGGTTCAAGCAGGGCGTGATATTACCGTTAAGATCCCTCATGATGCTGGATTATTCTATGTACAGGTAAAAAGAGATAATCGAACGGTATACCAATATGATATAAAAAAAGTAGATGGAAATTGGAAACTAATAGGGACAGGAAATGCTCAACATACTGATTTAATAGTACAGGATGGTAATACCGTTTCTGAAAAAATATTGACCTTCCGTATTAAGGATAAAAAGAATAATATTCCGTTTACGCTTGCTGCAAATGATGATGTAACAATGAGGGTACATTATGATAATGATGCTGGAAATCCATCTGATCCGGCTAATGAAAATGGTGGGTGGGTTACTGCTGCCAAACCAACCAATATTAATCCAACCATCAATGTAAATGAACCAAATAGACATAATTACACAGCTGATGGTAGCCTGACAATAGCAGGATTGAAAGGTCTTGTGACAGCAACAGACCAAGAAGATGATGCAGACAAAACAGTAGGTCGTACTGCTAAGGAAAACTTAACTGTAACAGTTAAACAAGGAAATCAAGTTGTTAATCTAGGAAATGGCTACCTAAAAAAAGGTAACTATACTTTAACGTATGAAACAAGAGATGCGGCAGGTGTAAGTGTAACAAAAGAACATACAATTACAGTTTCATCACTTGCAGAGGCCTATGCGAACGATATTGTATATCCAACTGATAAAGTAGAATATGGTAATAATGATGTTACAAGTGGTAACTTTACGAAAAATATCAAAGGTAGTTTTGCTGAAAAGCTAAAACAAGTCAACCAAACGTTAAAAGGGAATCCTAAGTTTACAGCAGGGACAACAGATGAAACGAATAAAGTTGTCAAAGTGACTTTCTCTGATGGTTCAAGTATAGATGTTTCTCATGATAAAGTGGCTAAACCAACGGCGCCGGTAGTAACACCAAAAGGAGCGTATGCAGATTCACTAGACTCAACAGAGCGTAGTATTTCAGGGACTGGTATTGCAGGAGCAACTGTTAAGATTACGTTACAAAATAATAAAGAAGTTACAACAACAGTAGGAACTGACGGGAATTGGAAGTATGACTTAAAGGCTGGTGAAATATTAACTCAAAATAAATTAGCAGATAACACTAGTGGTTACAACGGTAAACAAGTAATAGTTAAGCAAGTTTTTAATAATGTAGAATCTGATACGACGAGTAAAGATGTTCTGATTGGATTCCCTACTTTAGAAAATAGTGTTGCTGCGGGTCGTGATATTAACTTTACGTTACCTAAAGATGTAGGATTAGCCTACATTCAAATGAATGATTACAGAGAAGAAATAACAGTTAAAAAAGAGAATGGAACATGGAAACTTGGCGGGAATTTTGCGGGTAAATTAAACTTAGAAATAGTTTCACAAGCGAATCCTTCAATTACGAAATTCCATATTAGTGTTAAAGACCCTAAAACGGAATCAAATATTCCTTTCAGATTACAAGCTGGAGAAAATAAACTTCGCTTACGTATGCACAAAGCGGATGCTGCAGGAAATTCAGTTGGAAATTCTTCACAAATTTATGTAGGTGAAAATCAGACACGTGCTGATTGGGTACGTGCAAATGTAACTAATACAAAACCAACAATTACAAATAAAGTCGACAGTAAAAATACTTATGTAGCTAGTGACAAATTAACAAGAGCGAAACTTTTGGAATTAGTGGTTGCCACAGATGTTGAGGATGATAATAATAAAACTGTAGGTCAAACGGCTAACCAAAAACTAACAGTGACTTCTATTACTAAAGACGGTAAAACCTTCAATCTCAACGATACGGATTATCTAAAAAAAGGTAGCTATGTAGTAACGTACGGTACAAGTGATGCTGCTGGAACAGCTGCGGATTCTATCACACGTACGATTGAAGTTAAATCAATTGCAGATGTTACGACAATTAATTTAAATCAAAAAGAGACTTTCAATGCGTCAGATGTTGCGGATAATGGTTTCACAGATGCTGTAAGAGGCAGATTTGTTGAAAAAATTAAACAACAAAATCAAAACTTGCCAACAACTGCTCGAGTAGAGAAAATGACGGATGCCGGTTTTGGAAACGTAGCTAAGATTACTTTTGAAGATGATTCTTACAAAGTTGTAACAGGAACAGAAATTGCAGTGCCAGTAGCGCCAACGTTTACAGGTTCGAGAGAATTTGGAAATGACTTAGGTTCGATAGAGAGAAGAATTGCAGGAACAGGTATTCCAGGAGCAACTGTCAAGATTGCGCTACAAAATAATAAAGAAGTAACAACGAGAGTAGGTGCAAACGGAAATTGGGAATATGAACTTCGAAATGATGAATTATTAACTCAAAATGAGAAACAAGATGCGAAGACAAAAGCGGCTAAAGGTGTTTCAATTAAACAAGAAATAAGTGGAATGACTTCGGCTTCAACGCTTGTTAAGGTTCGTTTAGGAGAAGCCAAATTTGAAGAAACTCCAGTTCAAGCAGGACGTGATATTGTTGTTCGTGTACCGCATGATGCTAGCCGTTTCTATGTCATCATTGCAAGTAAAGACGGAAGTAAGTATCAGTATGGAATTAACAAAACGGATAATGGATGGCAAGTAGAAGAACAACATCAACCTTCAGGAAGTAGCACATTTACAGCTACTGGAAAAACAACAACTGACTTTACGGAAGAAAGAAGTACAAATCCAGCTGAGAAAGTATTTAAATTACACATTAAAGATACTCATACAAAAAATGATATTCCGTTCACTATTCCTTCGTCTAATAATAGTGTAATTGCTCGTGTTCACTATGATAATGAGGCAAATAATCCTTCTGGTGATTATGCAAGAGCAACAGCAACGAATACCTTACCAACAATAGATAAAAAACCAGATACTAAAGAGGTTTATCATGCTGATGGGACTTTAACTTTAGCTGCATTGAAAAATCTTGTTACTGTAAGCGATGCAGAGGATACCCCAGCTCAAGGACAGCCAAAAACTGTTGGAGAAGGAACTTTAACTGTAAGTATTCAAAAAGATGGGGAAACTATAACGTTAGGAAATAATGACTATCTAAAAGAAGGAACTTATACAATTACGTATAGTGCTGTTGATGCTGCAGGAAATTACAATAATCAGGGAAATGTTCAGGCGGTTACAAAACAAATTACAGTAACGGTAAAATCTCTTAAAAATGTTTATGAAAGTGGGATTAAAAACACATCTGTTGTGTTGCAAAAAGACGATATTCAAAATGGTGAATTAACACAAGCTGCAAAACAAAAGTTAGTAACAGAATTACAAAAAGTCAATACTCAATTGCCAACCAATACAATAATAACAGTAAGTAAAGGAAATGATGTTAATAATACTGTTGAAGTGACCTACTCTGATGGTACAAAAACGCAAATGCCATTAAATAGATTGGCAACTATTAATAGACCAACAATTAATGGAACGTTGACAGATGCTGATCGCACGGTATCAGGTACAAGTTTACCGAATGCGACAGTAACACTTACTTTACAAAATGATAATAGCATTACTACTACTACAGCTAATAGCAATGGTGAGTGGAGTGTTAGTTTACAAAATGGACAATATCTTCGAAAAAATGACGCTTCGAACACAAAAACATTAAATGTAAAACAAACATTTAAAAATCTGGAGAGCGGAATAACATCTGCAAATATTGCAGAAGGAAGAACATTCGAAGGACTTTCGTTGAAGTATCTTGCAGGAAGTTCTGTAACAATTTCGCCTACAACTGCATTAGTATATAAAGAACAAAATAATAAAAAATCTTTACCGAATTACTTAACGGTTGAATGGAAAACTGCTCCAAACACAACAACAGTAGGTGATAGCACTGCAACATTAGTTGTGAAAGAAAAAAATGTTGATAATACAACTACGAAACTAACAGAAGTAACTGTACCTGTTACAGTATATCCAACAGCTGTGGCGAAACAAAGTTCATTCCCAACTGTATTAGAAAAAGATCATAATCCAACAGATGGTGTGAAACCTACAACTCCACTACCACAAGGAAAGGACGCAGCAAATTATATTCAATTTAAAAATGAAAATAATGGAAATATAAATAAACCTGATGATGTGACAGTTGGATGGGAAAGCAAGCCGGTTACTACTACTCCAAATCCTAATCAAACTGGACGTGTTAAAATTACATATATAATCACAAATGCTGACGGACAAGAGGTTAGCAATAGTGTGTATGTTGATGTAAAAGTCCCTGTTTTACACGTTACACCGATAAAGACAGAAGTAGTTGCGACGTTTGGAGGAAACTTTGAAAGTACATCTAACAATTCTTCTACATATTATAATCATAATGGTAATGATAGTTGGACTTCTTCAGTTTGGAAATCTTCATCTAATAACTACTATTCAGAGTATGCAACATATACTAGAAGCGCTGATAAACAAAAAGCAAATTACCTAGGAAAAGTTAAAGATAGAATTCGAGCTTATGTTTCGGATACAAAATCTCAGAATTGGAATCTGTATGAGGAATTTGATGTAACGTTTACTGTTAAACCAATAACGCCGACAGTAGAAGGTGCTACAACCAGTGCAACAAGCTTGACAGTAAACAACGTGAATAGTGGAACAACTGTAGAGCTTTACGATGTAACTGACACCACTAAAGATCCTGTTAAGATTGGTGAAAAAGTAGTGGCTAAAGAAGGCAACTACGATAAGAAAGATAATATTTCAGTTCCGTTAACTCAAGGTCAAACTCTTGCTGCAGGTAGAAAAATTATCGCCAAAGTTGTGTATACTTCCGGTAACGATAAAACAGAATCTGATAACAGTTCAGAAGTCGTTATTAAACATCCGAAACCAGCAGAGTTGACGTCAACGACGAAAATGAATGGTGAAACAGAAATCAATATACCGACTGATGCTGATGAAGTAATGTTTAGTATTTCGAAAGATAATGGATCTGCGACTAAAGTGGTAGCGAAAAAATCAGAAAATTGGTCATTATCGAATGGACTTATATCAAAATCTCCAGATAACACATGGAAATTTGGCTCTCATGAAGATGGAACATACACAATAACAGCGGTAGCTACAGCTGGAAATGGTGAAACGAAGAGTGATGAAACTACAACAGTAATCACATCAAACTCACATAAAGTTACAAAAGTAGACATCATTAAGAAACCAACAGACACGTTGAGTGGAGAC
>NZ_VMMI01000036.1:0-17121 GCF_013277125.1 Streptococcus sp. 4094
TGTTTTGAGCAACCTGCGGCTAGTTTCCTAGTTTGCTCTTTGATTTTCATTGAGTATAAAACTGTGGTATAATAAAAGGAGGAAAAGGATGATTCTAAGACATCCGGGCATCAGCCCGACTAACGATTTGGTTGCTAAGAAAATTTTTAGCAATCCAGAAATCACTTGTCAATTTATCCGCGATATGCTGGATTTACCAGCAAAAAATGTAACCATTTTGGAGGGGAGCAATATTCACGTTTTGCCTTCCTTGCCCTACTCGGCGCAGGATTTTTATACCAGTATAGACGTTTTGGCGGAGTTAGATAACGGTACTCAAGTTATTATCGAAATACAAGTTCATCATCAGAATTTTTTCATTAATCGTTTGTGGGCTTATCTATGTAGTCAGGTCAATCAAAATCTCGAAAAAATTCGCCAACAAGAAGGAAACACTCACCAAAGTTATAAACACATCGCACCAGTATACGCTATTGCTATCGTTGACAGTAATTATTTTCAAGATGATTTAGCCTTTCACAGTTTTAGTATGCGAGAGGACACGACAGGTGAGATATTAACCATCACAAACAATGGACAAGAAAACCATCTAGTCAAGATGGCATTCTTGGAATTAAAAAAATATAGAGAAACCAGCAAAGACGAGGTTCGCAAGCCATGGTTAGAGTTTTTCGGGAACAAACCCTTTACCCAGCAACCTGAGCGAGCCATCAGCCAGGCAGACCAACTGCTGGACTATAAAAGCTGGTCCGAGGAGGACAGGAAAATGTTTAGTCAACTACGTATGCGTGAAGAACAAGCCTTGTTAGCACAGGACTATGCCTTGGAAACTGCTAGGGCTGAAGGTCTTGAACAAGGACGAGCAGAAGGCGTTGAACAGGGACTGGAGCGTGGGAAAATATTTACCTTTCTAGATTTAGTACGCCAACATGTTTTAACTTCCGAATTCGCGAGTGAACAATTGGGTATGTCAGTAGCGGAGTTTGAAGCACTTTTGTAATACCATCACAGTAATGGCGTTCTTGGAATTAAAAAAATACAGGGAAACCAGCAAAGATAGCATTCGCAAGCCATGGTTGGAGTTTTTTGGGAACAAACCCTTTACCCAGCACCCCGAGCGAGCCATCAGCCAAGCAGACCAACTGCTGGACTACAAGAGCTGGTCCGAGGAGGACAGGAAGATGTTTAGCCAACTACGTATGCGAGAAGAACAGGCCTTGTTAGCACAGGACTATGCCTTGGAAACTGCTAGGGTGGAAGGTATCGAACAAGGACTGGAGCGCGGGAAAGTTGAAGGATAAATCTTTGCCTTTATTGATTTAGTATGACAACATGCTTTGCCTTCCGAATTTACGAGTGAACAATTAGACACAAATTGAAAAAATATCAAGTTGACTTGACTTTTTTTATAGAATAGTATAGTATTTAGATACAAGCACTCCTTTTGCTCCCTGTTTCATAGCAACTGGAGTCATTTTTTTATAAATTTAGAAGGTTAATGATGTACACAACTGATAGTAGTATTTCTTTGTCAAGAGATTTAAAGAGAGAAATGAAAGCATTTTTACCTCTTGAAGATTTGGTAAGTTATCTTTCAGATAAGCTAGATATGTCACCTGAAGAGGAACTAGATTCCAAAAATTTTTTACGTTGCCATAATTACTATTCGTTTTCTGCTTTTATTAAACAGGTTCCAGATAATCTTCATAAAGGAAAATTTCAAGCAGCGATTTCATTGTATGAATTTAATGACTGGTTGTCACAGTTTCTGTTTATATTTTCTGGTAGATTAGAGCAGTTTATAAAATCAACTTTTATTGAATCGCTTTGTCAGCAATATAATGGAAAATATCAAAAAGGTGAGTGTTACTTGGATGAAACTATTTATGAAAACTCTGAATTATATAACGAATTTATTTCAATTATAGAAAAACATTTATCAGAGAATCAAAGTCTTTCAATACAGCATCATATCAAAAATAAAGGTTCTAAATTCCCAATTTGGGTTCTTTTTCAAGAGATGACTTTTGGGGAAACAACTCGTTTTATAAGTGCACTGAAAAAAGAGTACCGAGAGTATTGGATAGATACTACATTTTTATCAACTGGTGTGGTAAATTCTAAAATTCATGGAGAAGAAATCCAGAGTAAATTATTTGGCTGGGTTTCAGCTACATGGCATATGAGAAATAGGACAGCACATCATTTAAGACTATATGGTCAAAATTTTACAATAGCAAGTCCAAGTTTCTTTTCAGCTGATTTGCGTCAAATAAACAAGAATGCAGAGACTAAAAAGAAAAAGACGCATAATAACGATTTATTTGCTTATCTTTTAGCTATGAAAAATCTTATACAACATCATTCACATTCTTTTGTTCAAGATTGGAACGATTTTTTGACGACTTTAGAGGCACAGTTGATGGAAAAGTCAAATATCATATTATCTAGTAAGATTGGTTTGCCAAGCAATTGGAAAGATATATTGTGGATCGGTTGAACTAAGGAATGATTTTTTACTCAAGTTATTATTCAGAGAATCTTTGAGAATCCAGATGAGAAACCAAACATTAAGAAGTTGATTACCAAGATGAATGAAGGATAAGATGCGAGATTTGGGAATCGCTATAGCGGACGATGTAATAGCTGAACAAGGTGAGAAAATCAGAATCATCAAGGAACACGATGATGCTCTTTCCGTCTGTAAAGAAGATTTGGAAACTCAGTCAAGAATACCAAGAGCAGGTCAAGATGATTCAAATCGTTCCTAGATTCAGTGTGCTTTAATTTTAAAAATTAGGTGTCAAAACCTTTTTTAATACAGACAAAATTAAGGATAAACAATAATTTTAATAACTTTTATTTTTTTCGTCTCTTTTCCGAATAAATAGATAGAAGCATTGAATCTAGTAAACCTAGATTTAAAAATGTGCTATAATGAAAGGAGAGAAAGTATGACATTACGTCATCCGGGCATCAGCCCGACCAATGACTTGGTTGCTAAGAAGATTTTTAGCAATCCAGAAATTACTTGTCAATTTATCCGCGATATGTTGGACTTGCCAGCTAAAAATGTGACCATTTTGGAGGGAAGTAACATTCACGTCTTGCCTTCCCTGCCCTACTCAGCGCAGGATTTTTACACTAGTATAGATGTTTTGGCTGAGCTGGACAATGGTACGCAAGTTATTATTGAGATTCAAGTCCATCATCAGAATTTTTTCATCAATCGCCTGTGGGCTTACTTGTGCAGTCAGGTCAATCAAAATCTAGAAAAAATTCGCCAACGAGAAGGCGATACACACCAGAGTTATAAACATATCGCACCAGTATATGCAATTGCTATTGTGGATAGTAATTACTTCCAAGATGATTTGGCCTTTCACAGTTTTAGTATGCGCGAAGACACGACAGGTGAAGCATTAACCATCACAAACAATGGACAAGAAAACCATCTAGTCAAGATGGCATTCTTGGAACTAAAAAAATATAGAGAAACCAGCAAAGACGAGGTTCGTAAGCCGTGGTTAGAGTTTTTCGGCAACAAGCCCTTTACTCAACAACCTGAGCGAGCTATCAGTCAGGCGGACCAACTGCTAGACTATAAGAGCTGGTCCGAGGAGGACAGGAAAATGTTTAGTGAACAACGCAGACGCGAAGAACAAGCCTTGTTAGCACACGACTATGCCTTGGAAACTGCTAGGGAGGAAGGGAAATTTTTTGCCTTCCTAGATATGGTCCACCAAGGTCTTCTGACTTCTGAGGTTGCCAGCCAGCAGTTGGGCATGACTGTCGCTGAGTTTGAGTCCTTGCTATGAGGTCACATTTTAAATAGTAGAAAGTTAATGAAATGGCGAGTTATTTCTAAAATACTTGTCATTTTTGCTTGACATTTGGAAGGGGTTATAGGATAATACCATAGAAGTGAGTTCTATCCAACTATCGATATGGATTAGATATGTGAGGTTTGACTCAGGGTTTAAGAAATTTGTGAGATTTTCACTTGGGAGATACGGTATTTGAAGGGTATTTCATCTCACAAAAGCGTTTTTTTATCTTTTTTGAAAAAATAGGTAAAAAGTTGATGAAAACCCTTGACAAATCCTGCAAATATTTATATACTGTATGGTAGTAAGATAGTCTTACGAAAAAATTTTTAAAGAAAAACAAAGGAGATAAAACGATGAAAAAAGTTTTATTGACAAGCGCAGTCGCTCTTGCAGCATTTGGTGCTGTACAAGCTGTTTCAGCTGATGGTAACAACGGTTATAGTAGTGGTGTTGTAAACCCACTTACTGGTAAAATCGATCAAGCTAACTATAGCGGAAACACAGTTGTTTCAGCTCACACTGGTGTAGTTGCTGATGCTGACCAATACAAACCAGCAACTCCAGTTACAAACCCATACGCTGTAAGAAATCGTATCGGTAAAGATGGTAAGGTTTTACCAGATGTATTTGGTAATGGTACTCATGTTCGTGTACATGTTAAAGATGTCCAAGGTAACCCTGTAGCGGGTGTTAAAGTAGCTGCTTTAGTATACAAAACACCAGATGACTTTGACAACTACAAAAAACCAGCTTTAATTGAAGGAATTACTGACGCAGCAGGTGATGTTGAGTTTGCTGTTGAAAACGGTGGTTATGTACTTTACCGTGTTGATCAAGCTCCAAGAGGTTACTTTGTTCCTGCTAATCTTACAGTAGGTACTGTACTTGATTCAGAAGAAGTTGTACGTGAAGGTTCAGACATGTTTGTTAACGGTGAGTTGACAATCGAAAAAACTGACACTTATAACGTTGTTCGTACTGAGTGGGTTAAAGATGACAACGGTGTGTGGTACTACTATGAAGATAACAAACAAGTTACTGGTTGGAAACAAATTGACGAAAACTGGTACTACCTAAATGAAAAAGGTGAAATGCAAACTGGTTGGGTTAACGTTGGTGGAACTTGGTACTACCTAAACAAATCAGGTGTAATGCAAACTGGTTGGGTTAACGTTGGTGGAACTTGGTACTTCCTTGAAGCATCAGGTGCTATGAAAGCTAGCCAATGGTTCCAAGTTAAAGACAAATGGTACTACGTTAACGCTTCAGGTGCCCTTGCAGTTAACACTACTGTAGGTGGATACACTGTAAACGGAAACGGTGAATGGGTTAACTAATTTAGTTTAATCAAAAAAGCAGGAGATTTCTTCTGCTTTTTATTTTTTCCATAAAAAGTTCAGTTTTTTTTAGAATTTTTTTAAAAAATAAGATACAATAAAACTAGGTTTATTACCTAAAATTTTAAACATGGAGAATGCTCATATGAAAAATAAAAAAGCTTTAGCCCTAGCAGTAGCTAGCTTGACAATGGCAAGTGCAGCAGTTTTAACCAGTTACTCTGCAATTACAGCTCGTCCAGTAAGTGCGGAAGAAGTTGTTTATAGAACTGAGTGGATCACAGTGATTAATGGTCGTTCACAAGAACGTAAGACAGTATTTTTTGAAGATGGGAATCAGCCGATCTCTAAACATTCGACAATTGAAGGATTTGAATTTCAACGTGCCTATGTTGAAGGGGGAAGAAAATACTACTTATTCGTTGAGAAAGGGACAAAGATTGATGATTTTGTAAATGATCCCGATGCGTCTGTCAGTGAGTTAAATACTCAAGGCTATAAAACTTCTGATAAAGATGTAAAATGGCGTGTGTCTGCTGGTAATCGTTATCTTTACTATAAAGGAAATCCTGTAAAAGGTTGGGCTAATGTTGATGGAAAAACTTACTATTTTGATAGTGAAGGTGTTATGGCTCACGGAGTTCTTGAAAACACATCTGAACGTTACTATCTAGACGGACAAGGTGTTAAGAAAACTGGTTTCATTAAAGTAGGAGAAAAAACCTATTATTTTGTGTCAGATGGAGCTCGTAAGACAGAGATTATCTCTGAAAATGGAAAAACTTATTTTGTCAAAGATGGTGTTGTGACAATTGGAGCGCATAAGGTAGGTGCTAAATGGTACTTCTTTGCTGAAGACGGTACAACCAAGTCAGGTATTGTAAAAGATAGTGCTGGAAAATGGTATTACATTACTACAGAAGGTGAGCGTAAGACAGGTCTTATCAAGGGTGCTGGCGATAAGTATTACTATGTCACTGAAGAAGGTGAACGTAAGTTTGGGGAAATTACCGTTGATGGTAAAACATATTTCTTAACAGATGAATCTAATACAAAAGCTGGCTGGAATAAAGTTGATAGTAACTGGATTTATGTAAATAAAGAAGGCAAACGTCAAGTTGGCTGGTTACAGGATGGTGGTAAGTGGTATTACTTTAACGCTGAGGGCATCATGCAAAAATGGTGGGTTAAAGATGGTAGCACTTGGTACTACCTAAATGGTTCAGGCGAAATGCAAACAGGCTGGTTGCAAGATGGTGGTACTTGGTACTACCTAAACAACTCAGGTGCTATGCAAACAGGTTGGGCTAAAGTAGGTGATTCATGGTACTACCTTAAAGGTTCAGGTGCTATGGTAACAGGTTGGTTCCAAGTAGGTGGTAAATGGTATTATGCTTATAGTTCAGGTGCCCTTGCAGTAAGCACTACAGTAGATGGTTACTATGTAAATGCCAACGGTGAATGGGTATAAAATAACAAAGAGAGTGGTTTGAACTGCTCTCTTTTTGTTACTTTTAAATATTTCTACACTTTTTATGTTTTTTATTGCATTTATTATAGGAAAGAGATATAATCTATATAAATTTAACCATTTAATAAAGGAGGTTCTTCTCATGAAGAAAACACTAACAGGTATCTTACTAGCTACTTCAGTGCTAGCTATGGCTTCAGTTCAACCAGCACAAGCTGCCGAAACAGGGGCAACAACGGCTACAACAACTTCTACGGTTAAAGAAGTCCACTATGCAACATTTAAAAATGGTGGACCTGTAGATATTAAAGATGCACTTACAGGTGCTGCTGTGACAGCTGAATCTATTAAAGAACACCCAGAAATTGCAAGTTATGTCTATACTTCTAGTAGAGAAGAGGATGGTATTATGTATCATATGTATGCGCCAACTGCTACAACAGGTACTACGAATTCTGGTACTCAAACCAATCCATACCATAGAGATAACAACCAAAACAATGGTAGCATTAGTAATGCTAATGGGAATAATAACCAAAATGGTACTGGTGCAAACAATAATAATGGCTCAACAACAAATTCTAATTCTCCAGTAAAAAAAGTTCGTTTTGTAGAATATAAACCTGGTAGTGATGTTCCAGTTGATATTAAAGATCCACGTACAGGCTCTGCAGCTTCTGATACCAGTCGTCTGGATATTGCCAACTATACTTATGTTACTGGTGAATTAAAAGGTGATACACTTTACCATATCTATCGCTCAAATTCAACAACTAATACTAACCAAAATCAGTCTGCAGCGGCAGGTCAGTTCAAAACAGAGAACGGAAAAGTCTACTATATCAAGGACGGTAAAAAAGTTACTGGCTGGCAAAAAATTGATGGTAAGAATTACTACTTTGAAGCTGATGGAGCTATGAAAAAAGGTCTATTGACTGCAGGTGATAAGCAATACTATTTAGATGAAAAAGATGGTGTTAAAAAGCTAGGCTTTGTAAAAGTTGCTGATAAGGTTTACTATTTTGTTGAAAATGGTGATAAGAAAACTGGCTTTATCAAAATTGATGATAAAACTTACTATCTAAAAGAAGGTGTTCGTCTAACAGGGGATATTACAGTAGACGGAAAACATTATTTCTTAGATGAGGAAGGTGTCCTTAAACCAGGTATTGTTTTAATTGATGGTAAAAAATTCTTCATTGATGATGAGGGAAATCGTCATGTTGGATGGAAGAAAATTGGACTGGATTGGTATTATTTCTCTAAAGAAGATGGAATGAAGACAGGTTGGGTCAAAGATGGGGCATGGTATTACTTGGATGAAACTGGTGTGATGAGAACTGGTTGGAAACAAGTTGATGGTAATTGGTACTATCTTAACGGCTCAGGTGCTATGCAGACAGGCTGGAAATTTATAAATGGTAGTTGGTACCATTTTGACAGTTTAGGTAAAATGGGTACTAGATGGATAAAAGACAATGGTACATGGTATTATCTTGACGGTTCAGGTGCTATGCAGACTGGTTGGAAGCTTTTAGATGGTAACTGGTATTACCTCAATGATTCAGGTGCTATGCAAACAGGTTGGCTCAAGCAAGGTGGTACTTGGTATTATCTTGCTGGCTCAGGTGCTATGAAGACAGGTTGGTACCAAGTTAGCGGTAAATGGTATTACTCATACTCATCAGGAGCTTTGGCTGTGAACACAACTATCGATGGTTACACAGTAAATGCCAATGGTGAGTGGGTGTAATGGATATAATAAAGAAATAAGGGGAAATTCCTCTTATTTTTTTATCATTTTAGAGTGTGATTTCTTGAATTTTTAGGAAAAAAATGGTAAAATAGAACCAAAAAGTACCAAAGGTGGTCGATATTTTATGGATAAGAAAAAATTTCTAACTGCTAGCTTGGCTAGTGTTGCTGTTTTAGGATCAGCATTTGTTGTATCTCAACCGTCGGTTGTAAAAGCGGAAGGTCAACCTGTAGCTAGTAGTCAACCAGCTGAAAATAAAGAATCAGCACAAAAAGAATTTTTAGCTAATTTTGATAAAGCTGTAGAAGCTACAGTTAAAGAATTAAAAGAATATTTAGACAATGCAAAAGAAGATCCAGAATTACAAAAACAAATTCAAGGGTTTATTGATGAATTTGAAAAACGAACTAAAGACCAGAAGGCTGACTATGAAAAACGCTTCAAAGCAGGTTTAACTGTAGAAGAAGCTGAAAAAGAAATAGAGAAAAAAGCTAAAGAAGAGGAAGCTGCAGAGGAAAAAGAAGCTAAGGAAGAAGCAGACGCACAAGCAGCATTTTTAGCTAATTTTGACAAGGCATTAAAGGATACGATTGCAAAATTAGAAGAATCTGCAAAAAATAATCCTGAAATAAAAGAACAAATTCAAGATACGATTGAAAAATTAAAAGCAGAAGCAGAGAAAACAAGAGCTAAAATCGAAGAAGGTTTCAAACAAGGCTTAACTGCAGAAGAAGCTGAAAAAGCAATCGATGATGAAAATAAAAAGTTAGCAGAAGAAGCAAAAGCAAAAGCTGAAGAAAAAGCAGCACAAGATGAATTCTTAGAGAATTATGATAAAGCGTTAGAAAAAGCAGTTGCAGAATTAGAAAAAGCTAAAACTAATAGTCCAGAAGAAGCAAAAGCAAAAGCTGATACAATTACAGCATTAAAAGCAGCATCAGATGAAACAAGAAAACAAATTGTAGAAGGCTTCAAACAAGGCTTAACTGCAAAACAAGCTGAAAAATTTATCGATGAATTAAATAAGAAAGCAGCAGAAGAAGATAAAGAGGCTGCAGTAAAAGAGAAAGCAGCTCAAGAAGAATTTTTAGCGAACTATGATGCAGCATTGAAAGCAGCAATCGCAGAATTAGAAAAAGCTGAAACTAATAGTCCAGAAGAAGCAAAAGCAAAAGCTGATACAATTGCAGCATTAAAAGCAGCATCAGATGAAACAAGAAAACAAATTGTAGAAGGCTTCGAAAAAGGATTAACTGCAAAACAAGCTGAAAAATTTATCGATGAATTAAATAAGAAAGCAGCAGAAGAAGATAAAGAGGCTGCAGAAAAAGAGAAAGCAGCTCAGGAAGAATTTTTAGCGAACTATGATGCAGCATTGAAAGTAGCAATCGCAGAATTAGAAAAAGCTGAAACTAATAGTCCAGAAGAAGCAAAAGCAAAAGCTGATACAATTGCAGCATTAAAAGCAGCATCAGATGAAACAAGAAAACAAATTGTAGAAGGCTTCAAAAAAGGCTTAACTGCAAAACAAGCTGAAAAATTTATCGATGAATTAAATAAGAAAGCTGCAGAAGAAGATAAAGCTAAAGAAAAACCGGCAGAAAAACCGGCAGAGAAACCAGCTGAAGAGCCATCTCAACCAGCGCCGGCTCCAGCTCCAAAACCAGAGCAACCAGCACAACCTTCTGTTCCTGCAAGACCAGCTAATCCTACATATGTCCCTTCATATGTTCCATCATACAGCTCATATTCTGTAGTAGAACCAGCTAAACCAGCTTCTCCAAAAACAGGCTGGAAACAAGAAAACGGTATGTGGTATTTCTACAATACTGATGGTTCAATGGCAACAGGTTGGCTTAAAGATAATGGCACATGGTATTATCTAAATGCAAATGGTGCAATGGCGACAGGCTGGTTACAAAATAATGGTTCATGGTACTATCTAAACAGCAATGGCGCGATGGCAACAGGTTGGCTTAAAGATAATGGTACATGGTACTATCTAAATGCAAACGGTGCAATGGCAACAGGTTGGGTTAAAGATAATGGTACATGGTACTATCTAAATGCAAATGGTGCAATGGCAACAGGTTGGCTTAAAGATGGTGATACATGGTACTATCTTGAAGCATCAGGGGCTATGAAAGTAAGTCAATGGTTTAAAGTTTCAGACAAATGGTACTATGTTGACGGTTCAGGTGCCCTTGCAGTAAATACTACTGTAAATGGTTACACTGTAAACGGAAACGGTGAATGGGTTTAATTTTAGATAGTTGAATCATGACAGGAGAGAAATCTCCTGTTTTTTTGTGGTATATAATCGCGTGAGGGCTTTGTTGGACAGTAGAAAATAAAAAGTGAACAAGACAATATTTCATTCTTGTTCGCTTTTATGTTATTATGTGATTGTATAATTTTACAACAGTGTCTCAAACTCAGAGACTGTCATGCCCAACTGCTGACTTGCAAATTCGGAAGTCAGGAGACCTTGGCGGACTAGATTTACTAAACCTACTTTTAATCCCTGTTCAAGCCCCTCCGCACGCCCACGCTCTAAGCCTTTTTCCTCCGCTTGTTCCAAGGCATAGTCCTGTGCTAACAAAGCTTGTTCTTCGCGCATACGTAGTTGACTAAACATTTTCCTGTCCTCCTCGGACCAGCTCTTGTAGTCCAGCAGTTGGTCTGCTTGGCTGATGGCTCGCTCGGGTTGCTGAGTAAAGGGCTTGTTCCCAAAAAACTCCAACCACGGTTTGCGAACCTCGTCTTTGCTGGTTTCTCTGTATTTTTTTAATTTTTATTTATGATGGTCTTTCAATAATTCTTCAAACTCAGAGACAGTCATACCCAGCTGATGGCTGGCAAATTCAGAGCTTAAAACATGTTGGTGAACTAAATCAAGAAAGGTAACAATTTGTCCTTCAACTTTCCCTCGCTCTAGTCCCTGTTCAATACCTTCTGCTCGCCCACGCTCTAAGCCTTTTTCCTCCGCTTGTTCCAAGGCATAGTCGTGTGCTAATAATGCCTGTTCTTCACGCATACGTAGTTGACTAAACATTTTCCTGTCCTCCTCGGACCAGCTTTTATAGTCCAGCAGTTGATCTGCCTGGCTGATGGCTCGCTCGGGTTGTTGAGTAAAGGGTTTGTTCCCGAAAAACTCCAACCATGGCTTGCGAACCTCGTCCTTGCTGGTTTCTCTGTATTTTTTTAATTCCAAGAATGCCATTTTAACCAGATGGTTTTCTTGTCCATTATTGGTGATGGTTAAGACTTCACCCGTCGTATCTTCTCGCATGCTAAAACTATGAAAAGCCAAATCATCTTGGAAGTAATTACTATCTACGATGGCAATAGCATATACTGGTGCGATGTGTTTGTAACTCTGGTGGGTATCACCTTCACGTTGGCGAATTTTTTCTAGATTTTGATTGACCTGACTGCACAAGTAAGCCCATAGGCGATTGATGAAAAAATTCTGATGATGCACCTGAATTTCAATAATTACTTGCGTTCCATTATCTAGTTCAGCTAAAACATCTATACTTGTATAGAAATCCTGTGCCGAGTACGGTAGGGAAGGCAAGACATGAATGTTACTTCCCTCTAAAATCGTTACATTTTTGGCTGGTAAATCCAACATATCGCGAATAAATTGACAAGTGATTTCCGGATTGCTAAAGATTTTCTTAGCTACCAAATCATTGGTCGGGCTAATGCCCGGATGACGTACAGTCATATTTCTTCTCCTTTCATTATAGCACATTTTTAAATCTAGGTTTACTAGATTCTCTGGCTCTATCTATTTATTCGGAAAAAGTTTGAAAAATACTTGCTCTAGCTCTTTCCAATGGTATTTTTCCCTGCTTTCCTTTATAATGGGTGTATGGATAAGAAAAAATTATTATTGATTGATGGGTCTTCTGTTGCTTTTCGGGCGTTTTTTGCGCTCTATCAGCAGTTGGACCGTTTTAAGAATGCGGCTGGTTTGCATACCAATGCCATTTATGGCTTCCAGTTGATGTTGAGCCATTTGTTGGAGCGGGTTGAGCCGAGCCATATTTTGGTGGCTTTTGATGCGGGTAAGACGACCTTCCGTACAGAGATGTATGCGGACTATAAGGGTGGTCGGGCTAAGACTCCTGATGAGTTTCGTGAGCAATTTCCCTTTATTCGTGAGTTGCTGGATTATATGGGGATTCGTCATTATGAGTTGGCTCAGTATGAGGCGGATGACATCATTGGGACACTGGATAAACTAGCAGAGCAGGATGGTTTTGATATTACCATTGTCAGTGGGGACAAGGACTTGATTCAGCTGACGGATGAGCATACGGTGGTTGAAATTTCCAAGAAAGGTGTGGCTGAGTTTGAGGCCTTTACGCCAGACTATCTCATGGAAAAGATGGGCATCACACCGATGCAGTTTATCGATCTCAAGGCGCTCATGGGTGATAAGTCGGATAATATCCCTGGGGTTACTAAAATTGGTGAAAAGACGGGTATCAAGCTCTTGCTGGAGCATGGCTCACTCGAGGGGATTTATGAGAATATCAATGGGATGAAGGCTTCTAAGATGAAGGAAAATCTTATCAATGATAAGGAACAGGCCTTTTTGTCTAAAACACTGGCGACCATTGATACCAAGGCACCGATTGAGATTGGTTTGGAGGATTTGGTCTATAGCGGTCCAGATGTGGAAAATCTTGGGAAATTCTACGATGAGATGGGCTTCAAACAACTCAAGCAGGCTTTAAATGTGTCGTCAGCTGATGTGGCTGAGAGTTTGGACTTTACTATTGTTGACCAAATCAGTCAAGATATGCTGAGTGAGGAGTCTATCTTCCACTTTGAGCTTTTTGGTGAGAATTACCATACGGATAATTTGGTTGGATTTGCCTGGTCTTGTGGGAAAAAGCTCTATGCCACAGACAAGCTTGAGCTGTTGCAAGAGCCTATTTTCAAGGACTTCTTAGAAAAAACACCTTTGAGAGTTTATGACTTTAAGAAGGCTAAAGTTCTTTTGCATCGTTTTGGTGTGGATTTGCAGGCACCTGCTTTTGATAGCCGTTTGGCTAAATACCTCCTTTCGACTGTGGAGGACAATGAAATTGCGACCATCGCTAGTCTTTATGGTCAGACTTATTTGGTTGATGATGAGACTTTCTATGGTAAGGGTGTCAAGAAGGCCATTCCTAAACGCGAGAAATTCTTGGAACACTTAGCTCGTAAGCTTGCAGTTTTGGTTGAGACTGAGCCTGTTTTACTTGAAAAACTTAGCGAAAATGGGCAATTAGAGCTTCTTTATGATATGGAGCAACCTCTGGCTTTTGTCCTTGCTAAGATGGAAATTGCTGGGATTACGGTCAAGAAAGAGACCTTGCTTGAGATGCAGGCTGAAAATGAGCTTGTCATTGAAAAATTGACTCAGGAGATTTACGAACTGGCTGGTGAGGAGTTTAATATCAACTCGCCTAAGCAGTTGGGAGTGCTTCTCTTTGAAAAATTGGGTCTTCCTCTGGAATACACTAAGAAAACCAAGACAGGTTATTCGACAGCCGTGGATGTCTTGGAACGCTTGGCTCCTATTGCTCCGATTGTTAAGAAAATTCTCGATTACCGTCAGATTACCAAGATTCAATCCACTTATGTAATTGGCTTGCAGGACTGGATTTTAGCTGATGGCAAGATTCATACGCGCTATGTTCAGGATTTGACCCAGACTGGGCGTCTGTCTAGTGTGGATCCAAACTTGCAAAACATTCCTGTGCGTTTGGAGCAGGGCCGTCTCATTCGTAAGGCTTTTGTGCCTGAGTGGGAGGATAGTGTGCTGCTTAGTTCGGACTACTCACAGATTGAATTGCGCGTTTTGGCGCATATTTCTAAGGATGAGCACTTGATTAGGGCCTTCCAAGAGGGTGCTGACATTCATACTTCGACAGCCATGCGGGTCTTTGGCATTGAACGTCCTGAGGATGTGACTGCAAACGACCGTCGAAATGCCAAGGCGGTCAACTTTGGAGTGGTTTACGGGATTTCAGACTTTGGTTTGTCTAATAATCTGGGCATCAGCCGTAAGGAGGCTAAAGCCTACATTGATACCTACTTTGAACGCTTCCCGGGTATTAAAAACTACATGGATGAAGTGGTGCGTGAGGCGCGTGATAAGGGCTATGTGGAGACACTCTTCAAGCGTCGTCGTGAGTTGCCAGATATCAATTCGCGCAACTTCAATATTCGTGGTTTTGCAGAGCGGACAGCTATCAACTCACCTATCCAGGGTTCGGCAGCAGATATTCTCAAGATTGCCATGATTCAGCTGGATAAAGCCTTGGTTGCAGGTGGTTATCAGACTAAGATGCTTCTGCAAGTGCACGATGAAATCGTCCTTGAAGTTCCTAAATCTGAATTGACAGAGATGAAAAAATTGGTCAAACAAACCATGGAAGAAGCCATTCAACTCAGTGTTCCCCTCATCGCAGATGAGAATGAAGGGGCAACCTGGTACGAGGCTAAATAAAAAGGGGACTAGTCCTCCTTTTTTGTAGTAGAATTATGCAAGCCTTTTCAAAATGTGCTATACTGATGAAAAAGGAGGATTTCTATGAGTCAAGAATTTATCAATCCAAGTGATGGCGTGATTCGTCAGTATCTCGCAACGAGTAAAACCCTAGCTGTGGTGGGCTTGTCAGACCGTGAAGAAACAACTAGCAATCGAGTGACCAAGGAAATGCAGGCTCGGGGTTATAAAATTATTCCAGTCAATCCCAAGGCGGCAGGTGGTGAAATCTTGGGTGAAAAGGCTTATGCTAGCCTAGCAGAGATTCCTTTTCCTGTAGATATTGTCAATGTTTACCGTCGCAGCGAGTTTTTGCCAGATGTGGCGCGTGATTTTCTCAAGGCTGATGCTAAGATTTTTTGGGCACAGCTAGGACTTGAAAGTCTAGAAGCGGAAGAGATTTTGCGTGCTGGTGGATGCGATGACATTGTGATGAATCGCTGCATCAAGAGAGAACATACTCGCTTAATTGAGGAAGCATAAGAAAAGGTAGCTGATGGGCTACCTTTTGTGTTATACTCAATGAAAATCAAAGAGCAAACTAGGAAACTAGTCGCAGGCTGCTCAAAACACTNNGATTTTCGAAGAGTATTAGAAAATGCCGATAAGGGTCTGCATACCAAGACTGGTGAGGATGATGGCAATCCAGCAGACGGCTCCGAGAACAATGGATTTTCCACTGGATTTGACCATAGCGACCAGATTAGTTTTGAGACCGATAGCACTCATGGCCATGATAATGAGGAATTTGGAAAGTTGTTTGAGAGGGGTAAAGAAACTACTGGACACACCGAAATAGGTCAGGAGGGTGGTTAGGAGAGATGCAAGGATAAAGTAAAGGATAAAAAGTGGGAAGACTTTTTTCAGTTGCAGGCCTTGCTTATTTTTTTGTTCACGACTTTGCCAGTAGGAGAGAAAGAGAGTGATGGGGATGATAGCTAGGGTGCGCGTGAGTTTGACAATGGTTGCGGATTCGAGGGTATTGGTCTGGTAGAGACTGTCCCAGGCGCTGGCGGTAGCAGTTACAGAGGAAGTATCATTGACCGCAGTTCCTGCAAAGAGGGCGAAGCCTTCATTAGATAGATGAAGCCAGGTGCCGAGGGTTGGAAAGATGAGCGCAGCCAAGACATTGAAGAAAAAGATAACGGAGATAGCTTGGGCTACTTCCTTTTCCTTAGCATGGATAACAGGCGCTGTCGCCGCAATGGCAGAACCCCCACAGATAGAAGAACCCACTCCAATCAAGGTAGCCAGTTTTGTATCCAGTGCAAAGAAGTGCTGGAAGAGGTAGGCAACAATCAAGGCTATTGAAATGGTGGATAGGATGACAGGGAGTGAAGATTGCCCAACTGCGAAGACTTGCGAGATATTGAGACCAAAACCAAGTAAGATAACGGCATACTGGAGCAATTTTTTAGAACTAAAGGTCAATCCAGCATCCAGTTGTTTATAAGACGAGAGAAAGGGATGTAGGAGCATGCCTATGAAAATGGCAAAAACAGGCGCGCCAATCACAGGGAAGAATCCTCCTAAGTACCAAGATACGATAGAAATGAGAAGGCAGGCCAAGATACCTGCTCCATTTTTTGATAGAAATGACATAAAAACCTCCAAATAGAATCTGTTATCATTATAGACCTATAAACAGGAAAAGTAAAATAGAAAGTGGAAAGCTATTCTCTAATGTATTTTTGCGGTCGGGGGGCTTTTGTAGTATAATAGAGATACGTTTTTACAGTAGGAGGTATCTATGGACTTAACTAAGCGCTTTAATAAACAGTTAGATAAGATTCAAGTTTCGTTGATTCGTCAGTTTGACCAGGCTATTTCGGAGATTCCTGGGGTCTTGCGTTTGACCTTGGGGGAACCTGATTTTACAACGCCAGATCATGTCAAGGAGGCGGCCAAGCGAGCGATTGACCAGAACCAATCCTACTATACAGGGATGAGTGGTCTGCTGACTCTACGTCAGGCGGCCAGTGACTTTGTTAAGGAAAAGTACCAACTGGACTATGCTCCTGAAAATGAAATCTTGGTCACTATCGGAGCGACAGAGGCTTTATCTGCTACTTTGACGGCTATTTTGGAAGAGGGAGACAAGGTACTCTTGCCAGCTCCTGCTTATCCGGGTTATGAACCGATTGTCAATCTAGTTGGGGCAGAGATTGTCGAGA